>JAEEXV010000091.1 GCA_016287975.1 Lentisphaeria bacterium
ACGGCACCTGCGACGAAGTCCGCTTCATCAACATCCTCCCAAAGGGCGGCCACTCCTTCGTCGACGACATCCTCGCCACCCAGCCCGACGCCGCCCCGACGCCACCCGACGCCCGCGTCCTCCTGAAACAGGACTTCGACGGCGCCCCCTTCGCCCCTGGCCCGATGGGCAACACCCCGCACTGGCGCATCTACCGCTCCAATCCAGGGGACTTCACCATCGTGTCCAGCCCCGCCGCCTCCGCCCCGCACGCGATGAAGGTGCTCCGCCAGACCCTCCCAGGCGCCGCCGCGCTCCGCTTCCACCCCGCCGACGGCTACGACTTCACCGTCGAATGCAAGGTCCTCCTCCCGACTGGCAACGGAATCGTGCTGCATCTCCTCCAGGACCGCGCCGCCCGCCCCTTCGCGGGCGTCCTGCTGCAGGCCGCCAGGAAGCCTTCTGGCTATACCGCCAACCAGGGATGGCTCGGCGACCAGGACCTCCCCCCCCTGCCTGTCGACGAGTGGTTCACCTTCCGCCTCTCCTTCGACAGCGCCGCCAGGTGCTACCGCCTCGCCTTCATCGACAGCACAGGCCTACACGAAGGCAAAGCCGCCTATCCCGTGGTCATCGACGGCCTCTGCGACGAGATCCGCTTCATCAACATCCTCCCCAAAGGATGCCACTCCTTCGTCGACGACATCGTCATCACCCAGGGCGAACGCCCCGCCCTCGCGGGGCGCACCTTCCTCAACCCCCGCGCCTCCGCCACCCCGCCCACCCTCGCCGCACTCCTCGCGGGACAAGGCCAGGCACGCCATGACGCCGCGCCAGGCGCCCCCGTCGAAATCGAGTTCTCGCCCGAAGCCGACCTGGGCGCAGTGCTCCTCGCCGCCGCCGACAACCGCCCGCTCCCGAAATTCTCGCTCAGGGCCATGAACTCGCTGGGGCACTGGGTCGTCCTCGGAGACGCCTTCTCCTGCGACGCCAACGGCTTCCTCGCGCTGCCTCCCGCCCGCAAGCTCGTGAAGCTGCAGATCACCTTCGCCGCCCCCGTCGTCCTCGCCGCCTGCCGTCTCTATTCCCCCCTCGCCGCAGGCCAGGGCGCCCTCGACCAGGAGTTCGCCAGGAAACTCGACGCCGAATACCGCCTCCCCGTCTACGATCGGCAGTATCCTGGCCACGACCGCGCCCGCCTCACCCTCGTCAACCACACCGCGCAGCCCCTCCCCGTCCGCATCACCCTGCAGGAACGCGCCACCGCCAAGGACTTCGGCGCCCGCGAGGCCACCCTCCCGCCTGGCGCAACCGACCTCTTCTTCGACCTCAAGACAATGCCCAACGGCGAATATCTGACCCGCATCAGCGACAACTCCGACCCCGCCGCCACCAGGCACGGCACCCTTGAACGCCTCCTCCGCCACCGCACCTCGCCCCCCTGCACCGCCTCCCCGCGCCGCGAGGTCACTGGCCAGAAGATCTTCTTCCCCGACGGCTTCTACCTCGCCGAACACCAGGGCGTCTCCTTCGTCCCAGGCACCGCCGAAAAGCACCTCGTCGTCCAAGGCAAGCCTGGCGAAGACGACCCATACATCTACATGGGCGAGAACATCTTCCTTGACCGCGACGGGCGCGTGCGCGTGAACTACCACACGCAGGACCGCCTCTGGCGGATCGCCTCCACCCGTCCGTTCAACGCCGTCGCCCTCGACGACACCCTCGACCGCTGGCAGGTCGCCGAAGGCCGCGCCGACGTCCCGCCGCAGAGCCGCCCCTCCGACCCGCGCCTCCCCGCCGCCGCACGCCCCGACTGGCACCGCAAGCCAGGCCCCGACGGCAAAATCGCCTACCACTTCTACGACCCCGCCAAGGACGGTCCCGTCAAACTCAGCCAGGTCAACCTCGACATGATCAGCCCCGCCGCGCCTGGCACCGCAGGATACCAGCAGTATGACTGGCAGGTGCTGCGGCCCGCCGCCTGCACCATCTGGCCCGTCTGGTACAAGGCCCCTGGCGAAGCCGTCATCCTCTCCCGCACCCCCCTCGTCGACACCTTCCCCCCCAGCGGCGCCCTCGAACCACCGAACTCAGGCAGCGACCTCGGATTCGGGCAGTGGCTCTCCGACGACGGCAAGACCCTATTCATGGGCCACGGACGCCATCTCATCCGCTCCATGCCCTACGTCGCCCGCTACGACAACCTCCACGACCGCGCCCGCATCGTCGCCGTCTGGCGCACCACCGACGGCCTCCACTGGGAGCAGAACTATGTCGCCCCGCCCTCCGAAAACCTTCCCCCCGCCGACCAGAGCTACGGCGGCCGCCAGGTCCGCGTCCCCGACGGCGCAGGCCTCCAGATCGCCTTCTTCAACCGCTACAGCGCCTTCTACCAGCAGATCTCCTGGGAAATCATCTATTCCTGGGACGGCTTCCGCTGGACCCGCTTCCAGGACCAGCCGCAGTTCATGCCCAACGGCCCCTTCGGCGACTGGTTCCACGGCGGCGGCTACATCGGCGGCGCCGCCGTCGAAAAGGACGGCAAGTACTACTACCTCATGTGCTGGTGCAACGACCACTACCATTTCCAGAGCGAGATCGTCCATGGCAGCGCCAAAACCGCCGCGGGCTTCACCGCCGACTACATGAAGCGCCGCTACGCCCCCCGCCACCTGGAGGAATGGCCGTTCTTCCAGAAGAACTTCGGCGGCGACTGGGAAAAACTCGCCGCCCACACCCGCGCCGCAACCTCCGCCATCGGCGTCGCCGTCTTCCGAAAGGACGGATATTTCTCCGCCAACGCCGGCGACACCCCCGCGCGGCTGCTCACCGTCCCCCTCCGCGCAAACGGCGCGCTGAAGGTCAATGCGGCCGTCGGCCAGGGCGGGCACCTCGTGATACGGCTGCTCCAGAACGGCCGCCCGCTCCCTGGCTTCGAAAAGCGCCTCGGCCCCTGCGACGGCGTCGAGCTCGCGGTCTTCCCCGCCCTCCCGCAGGGCGACTTCCAGGTCGAAGTCACCATGCGGAACACCCGTCTCTACACGTTGATATTCTGAGGACGCGGCCTACGCCTTCGCGAAGATCTCGCGGATCTTCCGCGCCAGGTCGGCCAGGCGGTAGGGCTTGACGGGGGAGGTCCTTGGACATGGTCGAGATGCATGACTTTCCTGCCCAGGAATGTCGCGCATCTTTTCGGGGACCTCCCCACACGCTTCCAGCGTGTCTGCATTATGAAGGGCTGTTACAGACCTTCGTGGGGTTCGAGATACGCCATCGTTTGGCAGCCAAGCGGGTTGAACAGTCACTTTGCCTGCAGTTCGGCGGCTGCGGTCTGCAGTGCGGCAATCAGGGCGTTCAGGAAGCCGAATTTGCCATAGCCTCGTCTGCGGGTGAAACTGGGATGGTCGGTGTCAAGGAGAATCTGTTCCGCACCGTTGCGCCAGTACCTGACGATTCCGAACTTCGTTGACAAAGGCAGATCCTGCACGGCGTTGGGGAAGGAATCCCGAATCATGCCGAAGGTGCCGCCGCAGATGATGACCTCGGGTGAAAAGAGTGTCAGTTGCCTGGCGACAATGTCTTTCCAATAGCCCTGGTAGCAGGAGGCGACAAAGGCGTCGTTCGATTGTGTCGTCCCTGGCATCTTGCTCAGGTTAATCCAAGCTATCGACTTGATTTCGTCAATGACTTTCGCCCCATTTGCCTTCTCAACTGCGCCATCCAGAAGATGGCCATGCCGGAAGCCATGCAGGACACTTGCCATGTTCCGCCAGGTTGGATTTGCGAAACGCTTTTCGTGCTCCGCGATAAACTCCTTGGCGATCGGCGACCAACCACCTCCAGATGGAATGCTGGGCTCATCGTAGGGTTCCTTCAATACCCACGCGATTTTCAAACTTGAACGAAGATAGGCGTCAATGTCGGACACCCCGTCAAACATCGGCCGCAGAGAAGAGGTTGCCAGCCCTTTTTCCTTGGCCCGTTCGTCTATCAACAAAAAGATGCGTTCTTGCTCTGATGACAACGTCGATTTGTCCATTAGGGGAATGTGATGCATGGCAAGAGATTGTAGTAAGATAGATAGGATTGATTGCTGAGTAACGATTCAGAACCCCACACCATGTGAGGCGATTGACTATTACGTAAAATAACAGCGCAATATGATTTTGCCAGTCGCCATGGGCAAAATAGTTGCGGAGGGAGCGCCTTGAAGCGCGACGCCCATTCATGGATGGGGCGAAATTCCTCGACTCCAATCAGTTCCATAAGGAAGTGCGCGCAAACCGCCTCCCCGCCTACGACGGCACTACCCCGCAGACAGTCGCGCCCGTCTCTACACGTTGATATTCTGAGGACGCGGCCTACGCCTTCGCGAAGATCTCGCGGATCTTCCGCGCCAGGTCGGCCAGGCGGTAGGGCTTGCGCAGGAAGCCCGCCGCCCCCGAGTCCATGATGTCCTGGATCGCGTCCTCCGAGACATAGCCGCTGGAGGCCAGCACCCGCACCTTCGGGTCGAGTTCCTTGAGGATGAAGAAGGTCTCGCGGCCGCCCATGTTCGGCATCAGCATGTCCAGGATCACCAGGTCGATCTTGCCAGGGTTCGCGCCGTAGATCTCCACCGCCTCCTTGCCGTCCCCCGCCAGGATCACCTGGTAGCCCAGCGTCTGGAGCATGTCCATCAGCACATCCCAGATCATGTCCTCGTCGTCGACCAGCAGAATCGTCTTGGCCTCCGCCGCATTGTCCCAGCGGTAGCGGTCCATCTCGTCCGCCTCGCCGTCCCACTCCTTGAGCACGGGGAAGAAGAGCACGGCGCTCTGCTCGGGGAAGCGCTCCGAATAGTAGAGGCGTCCGCCATTGCCGCAGGCGGCGCCGTTCCACTTGGCCGCCAGCAGCGCCCCCGCCTCCGACTGCGCCAGCGGGGCGTCGCGGAACGGCCGCAGCTCCCTGGGCGTCGGCAGCTCCGCCCCAGGCGGCAGAATCGACAGTTCCACCACCTCCATCGCGCCGATCTCCGCGCCCTCCCCCGTCTCGCCCGCGTGCAGCTGCCGATGCTCGGCGGCGCTCAGGTTCCGCTGCCGCGTCGCCACCTGCCAGGCCCTGGGCGCGCCCTCACCGCCCAGTTGGTGCAGCACATCCAGCAGCAGTTCCTGCAGGGAGAAGGCATCCCCCCTGACCAGCAGGCCATCCTCCAGACGCTCCTCCAGCCTGGCGGCCTCCCCCACGTCCCGCCGATAGCGGTCGAGCACCCCCGAGGCCAGAAGCGACAGGTTCAGCCGCTCGCCGCGCCCCATGAGCGGCGTCTCCTGCAGCACCCGCGCGACCAGGCGCCGCATCCGCTCCAGTTCCTGCCGCATCTGCCGCAGATAGTCGACGTTCCCGCCGCGCATCTCCAACTCGTCCTCCAGCAGGTCGTTGTAGCTCGCGGCCTTGCCAAGCCCGCCGTCCAGATCCTTGCAGATCCCCAGCAGCAGCGCCCGCATGGCATTGAACTCGCCTGGCGCATCCAGGAGCGCCAGCTCCTGCTGCTTGTCGGCATTCTGGTTGTCCATCGCTTTCCTCCGTTGCAAGGGGTGGGATTTCTCGGGGAACTACAGGACGGCGGACGGCCGCTCCTGCGGCGCGTCGCACGCAAACGGGAAGACGCCCAAATCGGCGGGCAGCCGCGCCGCGACTGGCGCATCCAGGCCGTCCGCCCAGCCGCGCCGCAGGTAGTGCCAGCCCAGCCCGCCGATCATCGCGGCATTGTCGGTGCAGTATTTCGGCGGGGCCAGCAGCAACTTCAGGCTGGCGTCCGCGCACGCCTCGGCGAGATGCGCGCGGAGGTAGCTGTTGCAGGCGACGCCGCCGCAGAGGCACACGAGGCGCGCCCCGAAGCGGCGCGCCGCGTCCATCGCCTTCGCCACCAGCACGTCCATGCAGGCGGCCTGGTAGCTTGCGCAGACGTCGGCGAGTTCGCGGTCATTCAGTTCAAGGCCCTTGATCGCGTAGAGCAGCGAGGTCTTGACCCCCGAGAAACTGAAGTCGAAACGGTGCTCTGGCGGCACTGGCCGCCCCCCGCCGCCGCACAGCCCGTGCGGGAACTTGTGGCGGCGCGGATCGCCGTTGCGCGCGAGGCGGTCGATGATCGGCCCGCCTGGATAGCCCAGCCCCAGGATCTTCGCGGCCTTGTCCAGCGCCTCCCCCGCCGCGTCGTCCAGGGTCGTTCCCACCATCCGCGCACGGCCGTCCGCCTCCAGCAGCACCAGCGCCGTGTGGCCGCCAGAGACCACGACGCCCAGCACAGGATAGTTCCCGCGGTCCGCCAGTTCCTCCGGGTGCTCCAGGAACGAGCCATAGAGATGCCCCTCGAAATGGTTGATGCCGACCACTGGCACGCCCTGCGCCGCCGCCAGCCCCTTGGCATAGGCATTGCCCACCAGCAGCGCGGGAATCAGCCCTGGATGGCTCGTGATCGCTAGCCCCTCCACGTCGCCCATCGACACCCCTGCCTCGCGCAGCGCCGCCTCCACCACTGGCGTGATGTTCTTCAGATGCTCGCGCGCCGCCAGTTCCGGGATCACGCCGCCATACGCGGCATGCAACTTGATCTGGCTGCTGATGACGCTGGAGAGCACCTCGTGCCCGTCCCGTACCAGCGCCGCCGCCGTCTCGTCGCAACTGCTCTCGATTCCCAGCACCAGCATACCCGCACTCACTCCGACGCCCGCGTCCACAGGCACTCGACCACCTGGTAGTTCTCCAGCGACTCGAATGCGACGGCCTCGATCCGCTCGATCGAGAAGCCCTCGCACGACAATTCCAGCATCGCCGACAGCGCCGCCGCGTCCGTGTGGTAACTGACCTTCAGCGCATCCGCCCCCCCTGCCTCCGCGCCGCCCTTGTCCCGATACACGACCCGATAGGCGTTCTCGCCCCGCGACGCATCCAGCGCGCGCACTGGCGGCGGCACCGCCGCCGCCCGCTCCGCCTTCGCAGGCGCTCGGCGGCCTCCCGCCGCAGGCAAGGCCACCCCGACGGGCTTCCACGCCTTGTTTCGGCTGGTGCGCCCGTTCGAAGGCAGTTCCACCCCTGGATGCGGGAACGGATAGGCGCAACCGCCGAGCAACTCGGTGATCGCCGCCTCGCACTCCGCAATCCGCAGGAACTCGCCTTCCCGACGCGCCAGGAGGTCGATGATTCGGATTTCCTCCGAAACACGCATACGACTACTGCATCCGACGCCTCACTTAGTTCTGGGACGCGCCCTTGTTCGACGCCGCGCCCTTCTTCGACGCGCCTTCCGCGACATGAGGCGCGGGGGCGGGCGCGGGCGATGGCGCGGGAGCGGGGGCGGGGGCGGGCACAGGGGCGGACTTCGGCGCAGGAGTCTCCGCCGCATAGGCCGCCACAGGCACTGGCGGCGCGGGGAAGACGAAGGCGCCTGGCTCGCCCATCACCTCGTCCACCTGCCGCTCCAACGCCGCAATGCGCTCATACGCCGCCGCGCGTTCCGCGAGCAGCGCATCGACCTTGCGGCGGGCCTCCAGGGCCGCCTGGATCGTCGCCGCATCCGCCCGCATCACGATCTCGACCATCGTCAACGGGGCTTTGACTACTGGTTTCTTGTTCACCATCGTGCTTTCTTCCTGTTGGGTTGTTGGATTCCGACTATCACACCTAACTCAAAAATCGCTCCCCCCGTAAAATTGTCCCAGCCGTTCCAGCCGTCCCGTGGCGGGCCGTTCCCGGCCCGCGTCCCAGCCGTCCCAGCCGTCCCAGCCGTCCCAGCCGTCCCAGCCGTCCCAGCCGTCCCAGCCGTCCCAGCCGTCCTATGCCGCCAGCGCGCGCACGCTCGGCAGCGGGCATGCCGCCAGCCGCGCCTTCGCCTCGGCGGAGACCCCCGCGCAGTCGATGCGGCGCAGCGCCAGATGCGGCAGCACATCCTCGCTCGCGCGCACAATCAGCGCCGAAAGCAGTTCCGCGTCCGTCTGCGCCAGCGGATTAGCCAGGAGCAGTTTCAGCACGTGCCCGTCCGCCGTCGCCGCCAATTGGCGCCGCGTCTCTCCGAGCGCCGCGCCAGGATTCAGCGCCAGCGCCTCCTGCAACCCAGCGTCCCCCGTCGCCGCCAGCACCAGCCCCACCG
>JAEEXV010000092.1 GCA_016287975.1 Lentisphaeria bacterium
ATGGGAAGAGTGCTCTGGAAAAGGGGTGCAAACTGGCGGGGGATGGCGGGCCGAAACGGCCCGCCACCGAACAAGGGGGGCTGGGTGTGTAGCCAGTTCGGTGCCGCCGGCGAGAAGCCGGCGGGAGACGGCGGGCCGAAAACGGCCCGCCACCGAACAAGCGACGGCAGGGACCTGCCCAGGAGTGCGGGCTACTCCAGGATGACCACCGAGTAGCGCTTGAGCGCGTCGGCGGGGACGGTGAGGGAGAGCGAGCCGTCTGGCTGCGGCTGGAGCGGGATGGCGCGTGGGCCGTCGAAGTCAGGGGAGAGGGCGGTGGCGGCGGCGGGCGCGCCGAGTTCCTGGCGCTGCTTCGCGTTCAGGGTGATTCGGAGGCGCAGCGGTTTGGCGAGGGGCGTCCAGATGCCTCTGGGGCCGACGGAGGGGATGGTCTTGCCAGGCTTGAGGTCGATGCCAGTGCCGTTGAGGAGATGGAGGACGAGGCGGGGCTTTTGGGCGGGGCGCCGTTCGATGTAGAGCCCCGCGAAGACGCCTTCGGGGACCTCCTCGTACTGGAGCGTCGAGGCGGCGCCGAACTGGGTGCGGAGGAAACCCTTTGCGTACTTCAGCAGGGCGGGGTCGGGATCCCAGATGACTTTGTCGTTGACGGTGCGTTCGCGCTCGCTGAGGAGCGAGCCGAAGCAGATGGCCGAGTAGACGAGGCGGCCCTTGCCGCAGGCGACGCTGAAGACGACGGAGCGCGTGTTGGCGGAGGCGAGCGCCTGCACGCCTGGCGCGCGGGGGTTGCCGCCGACGCGCGCGCCAGGCACCGCCGCGGCGCATTCGCCGAGCGGGCCAGTGAGGCGCTTGTAGTTGGCGGGGGTGTAGGGCAGGCGGGGGCCGTTGCCCGCGAAGAACTTCGCGAAGGGCCACTGCGGGCGGGGGCGGCCGAGTTGGTCGTAGCAGGCGGCGTTGCCTGAGAGGTAGACGGTGCCGCCGTCGCGGGCGAAGGCGAGGATGCGCTGAATGGCGGTGTCGTCGAGGCTGGAGGCGTTGAGGGCCATCAGCACGTCGTAGCCCTTGAGGTCGGCGAGGTTCTCGGTGAAGATGTATTCGTACTGGATTCCGAGGTCGTTCAGGAGTTCGCCGACGCCGAGGGGCTCGGGATTGTAGGACATGTTCTTGGCGAAGTCCTTGCTGGCGAGGTCGTAGAGCACGGCGATGCGGGCGGTGGGGAAGGTGAAGCGGCGGGAGGGGATGCCGTGGAAGGACATGAAGGCGCCCCCCTCGGGCTGGGGCGGCGGGATGGTGAACCAGGTGAGCTGGTTGGCGACGTTGTTCATGGCCCAGCCGAAATAGGCGATGTCGAAGTTGCCGAGGGGGTAGATGAGGCCGAAGACGGGGACCTTGCCAATGTTGGCCATGGTGTTCATCATCTTGCGGTAGGCGAGGACGGGACGGCGCGAGGCGGCGACGTTGCGGCTCATGATCTCGGTGCCGAGGAAGTCGCAGGCGCGGGCGACCTCGGGGAGGGAGGCGCCCTTGCCGACGGAGGCGAAGTCGGTGCTCCAGCCGTAGTGGGTGGTGTAGATCATGATGGAGAAGTCCTTGCGGTCGGCGGCGACGGCGCGGCGCAGGTCGATGAACCAGTCGCCGACGCAGCGCATGCGCCATTCGATGAAGGCGCGCCAGAGGAGCGACTTGGTGCTGAGGAGGTCGGGCGAGGTCTCGTCCATGGGGAGATGCAGGCCGGTGTCGGCGTGGAATTTCCGTCGGCATTCGGCGCAGCCGCAGAACTCGGGCTGGTAGAAGTAGACCTCGTCGATCATGATGCCGTCGAGGCCGCGCTCGCGCACCTGGCGGGCGATCTCCTGCATGTATTCCGCGCGGAGGGCGGGGTGGTTGGGGCAGAGGCCGCGGACGCCGGTCGCGTAGTCGACGCTCTGGAGGATGGCGCCGGGGCGCGAGGCGGCGACGCGGATGCCGTCGCCATGGAGCCAGAGCAGCGAGAAGTCCTGGTGGTCGACGACCTTGAGGCCGCGCTTGTGGGCCTCGGGGATCATGCGTCGGAAGA
This sequence comes from Lentisphaeria bacterium, assembly GCA_016287975.1. The sequence goes on from JAEEXV010000092.1 coordinate 2,054, forward strand.
ACTGCTCGACGGTCTCCTCCATGCCGCGGTAGGTGTGGCGGGAGAGGAGGCCGTTGGTCATGATGGTGGTGGAGCCTTCGCGCTTGAGATCGTCGAGGCGGCGCGTGATTTTGGCGGGGGTGTCGAATTCAAGGAAGGCCCCCGAGTTGGGGGTGCCCCAGGAGGCGATGTTGGAGTTGTAGCGCCAGGCCATCTCGTCGGTGTCGTCGGGGCGGAAGATCTGCTTGGGGAGGTGGAGGCGGTAGTCGGCGGGCATCTTCCAGCCGTGCGGGGGGATGGGCGCCAGGTCGAAGTCGGTGCGGCAGTCGGGGGGCGCGAGGTAGTTCCTGGAGGCGAGGAAGACGGTGGGTTCCCAGCGTCCCGCGAGGAGCCAGAAGCCGCGTCGGAAATGGAGGTCCTCGGCGTCGGTGGAGAGGGGCTGGAGGGCGAGGGTGGAGAGTTGCCAGGAGCCCTTCAGTTCCAGGAGCACTGTCCGGTCGAGATGGACGATGCGGGTGGCGGTTCCGACGATGCCCGCGGGGACGCGTGCCTCACGGAGGATGGGAGTGCCGCCGAGGGTGGCGTCGAAGGGGCCGACGGCGTTCTGGTAGGCGGTGAAGCGCAGGGTGGCCAGGTACATTCCAGGTTCGAGGCCGTCGAGGCGGTAGGTCGCGGGCTGGTCGGAGGCGGCGGCGCTGTAGACGGCGCCGGATTTGGCGAGGGTGATGGTCTTGGGAGCGCCCGTCTCCCATTTGCGGGCGCGCTCATAGCGCTCGCCGACGGTGTTGCCGCCGAAGGCGAGGAGGCGCGCCGGGATCATCGGCGCGGTATACGGGAACTTCTCGACGGGGTGGCGGCGCCGCCAGAGGGCCTTGTCGCCCTCGTAGACGCGGATGCGGCTACAGTAGACGCCGCCGTACCACGCGGCGTTGAAGGAGGCGGAGCATTGCAGGACGCCCTTTTCGAGGGAGGCGTTCCAGAGGGCGGCGATGCCGTTCGGCGGACTGTCGGTGGAACTGGTGACGCCCTCCATGTTGAAGTCGAAGACGAGGCTCTCCGTGCCGTCGGCGGTGGCGAGGATGAGCACCCGGCACTTACCGTCGAAACTGGGCACGTCGCCGCTGGCGGGGATCTTGCCGCTCTTCTCGGCGGGGCGCTGCGAACGCCCGGTGACGGAAGTCCAGGTGCCGCCCGCGAAGCGCTTGCAGTCGAAGGCGAGGCCATAGGAGATGACCGAGCCGGGCTCCCGGCCGTGGTAGGCGGTCAGTTGCTCCTGGAAGCCGATCTCAATCTCGCGGCCGTCCTTCGAGACCCCGATCTCCCGCCGGAAGGGCAGCCCGGGCGCCTTGACGGCGAGGTCCGCGACCTTCCAGCCCGCCGCCG
>JAEEXV010000093.1 GCA_016287975.1 Lentisphaeria bacterium
CGGGGGCGAGCAGCGCGGCGGCGGCATCCCGCTCCAGCGTCTCGCCGACGAGGCGGGAGAGCACGCGCTGGACATTGCCGTCGACGGCGGGGACAGGTTCGTTGCAGGCGATGGAGGCGATGGCGCCCGCGGTGTAGGGGCCGACGCCAGGCAGCGCCCGCCAGCCGTCGGCGGTCGCGGGAAAGCCGTGCGCGGCGATTTGCCGCGCGGCCCGCTTGAGGTTGCGGGCGCGGGCATAGTATCCCAGCCCCTCCCAGAGTTTCATGAGGGTGGCGTCGTCCCCCTCGGCCAGCGCCTCGACGGTGGGGTAGGTCTGGAGGAAGCGCTCGAAATAGCCTTTGGCGGCCTCGACGCGGGTCTGCTGGAGCATGACCTCGGAGAGCCAGACGCGGTAGGGCGTCGGCGCCGTGCGCCATGGCAGGGGGCGCCGTGCGCGCGCATACCATTCGAGCAGCGCGGCGGTGATTTCGGTGAGGGGCGCGTCGTCCATGCTCATTTTCGGATGCGCCAGGCGAGGAGCCCAGTCCTTGCGGTGGGGGTGTTGTTTCGCACGGCGGTGGCGACGGCCTTCTGGCTGCCGACGAGGATGAAGAGTTTTCTGGCGCGGGTCATGCCAGTGTAGAGCAGATTGCGCTGGAGCATCAGGTGGTGCTGCCCCAGCAGCGGCATGATGACGACGGGGAATTCGCTGCCCTGCGACTTGTGGATGGTGATGGCGTAGGCGTGCAGCAGGTCGCCGCAGTCGGCGTAGGCGTATTCGACGAGGTTGAGGTCGAAGGCGACGCGAAGGGTCTTGGCGTTTTCGTTGATGGCGACGATGCGGCCCATTTCGCCGTTGAAGACGCCCTTGGCGTAGTTGTTCTTGGTCTGCATGACGCGGTCGCCCAGGCGGAAGACACGGCCCTCCAGCGGCACTTCGGGCTTGTCGGGGGCGGGTGGATTGAGCGCCTGCTGCAACGCGGTGTTGAGGGCGATGGTGCCGCATTCGCCGCGGCGCATCGGCGTGAGCACCTGGATGTCCTCCATGGCGCGGAAGCCGAAGAATGCGGGGACGTGCCCCGAGGTGAGGCGGCAGACGAACTCGGCGGCGCGGTCGGCGGCCTCGACGGAGTAGAAGTAGAAGTCGCCGCGGGTGCCTTTCGGGGGATTGGCGAGCGAAGGCAGGATGCCCGCGTTGACCTCGTGCGCCGAGGTGATGATGCGGCTGCCCTCGCGCTGGCGGTAGATGCGCACGAGGGCGGTCATGGGGATGCGGCCGCAGCGGATGAGGTCGTTGAGGACGGTTCCTGGTCCAACGGAGGGCAGCTGGTCGCGGTCGCCGACGAGGATCAGGCGGGTGCCTGGTGCGATTGCCTGGAAGAGGTCGCGCGCGAGTTCGACATCCAGCATCGAGCATTCGTCGATGATGAGGAGGTCGCACGGGATGGGGTTGTCGGGGCCGTGGAGGAAGTCGCCCGAGACGGGGTCGAACTGCAGCAGTCGGTGGATGGTGGTGGCCTGTAGCCCCGCGGATTCGCTCAGGCGGCGCGCGGCGCGCCCCGTGGGGGCGGCGAGGCGCACGCGCCAGTGTCGGGCGAGGGCGTCCTTCAGGATGACGGAGATGACGGTGGTCTTGCCGACGCCAGGGCCGCCAGTGATGATGGAGATGGTGTGGGAGAGGGCGCGCTGCCGCGCGAGTTCCTGCTCGGGATTGAGGGTGATTGCGGCGCGCGCGGGGGCGGCGCCGCCGAGCGACTGCTCGGCCTGGAGGCGGGTCTTGGCGTCGACGAGCTGCGTCTGCAGCAGCAGATTGAGGGCTTCGGCGAGCTGGGTCTCGGCCTCATAGAGGTCGAGCGTGTAGTAGAACGGCCCGTCCGCCTGGCCGTCGGCGGTTTCGGCGACGAGCTTCCCCTCCTGGAGGGCGAGGTCAAGCCCGTGTTCGGCGTCCTGCGGCTTCACCTGGATGGTCTCGCAGACCTTGGCGACGAGGCGGGCGCGGCCGAGGCAGGTGTGGCCTGCGAGGGCGGCCTCCTTGACGGTGTAGACGACGCCTGCGGCGAGGCGCTGGGGGGAATCGCGGGTGACGCCGAGGCTGGCGGCGATGCGGTCGGCGGTCAGGAAGCCGATGCCTTCGATCTCCTCGGCCAGCCGATAGGGATTGCGGCGGACGACTTCAGGCGCGCCGACGGGCGTGTACTGCTTGAGGATGCGCTTGGTGAACGCGGGCGAGATGCCGAGCCCCTCCAGGAAGATTTCCGCCTCCCGTCCCGCGCTCTCCGCCTGCCAGTGCTTGCGGATGCTCTCCATCTTCCTGGGGCCGATGCCGCGCACTTCGCGGAGGCGCTCAGGCTCCTCGTCGAGGATCCGAAGCGTCTCCGCGCCGAAGTGCTTGACGATGGCGGCGGCATACTGGCGGTTGATGCCGGGGACGACCCCCGAGGCGAGATAGCGTTCGATGCCGCGCTCGGAGCGCGGCAGCACGGCCTGGAGGCTCTCCACCTGGAACTGCCGCCCGTAGCCGGGATTGTCGCACCAGCGCCCCGTCGCGTCGATCTGCATGCCCTCCAGGACGCCGCCGATCTGCCCAGCGAGGGTGACTTCCTGGTTGGAAGGGTGTCGCCGCAGGCGCAGCACGCCCCAGCCGTTTTCGGGGTTGGCGAATACGATGCGCAGCACCTCCCCTGAGATGGCGGTCTCCGAGGGCAGCGGGCCGACGGGGGCGGTCGCGAATGGGAGGCGCGGGGGCTTCATGGGCTGGCCAGGGGGTTACGCCTCGATGGGAAGGCGGGGATTGCCTGGGGCGTACATGGCGTTGAGGGCGTCGATGAAACGGCGGCCGACGCCCTTGAGGGCGAAGGCGGGTTCGCCGTGGCTGGCGCGGTGTTCCCGAATGAGCGTATAGGGCGGCTTGAGGTCGGGGTAGTGGAAGGCCTCGGGGTGCTCGCGGAGTCTGCGGGCGGCCTCGGCGGCGCCCGCGCGGATCTTTTCGCGGACGGCCTGCGGGTGCATCTGGACGGAGGCGAGGTTGAAGCGGTCATAGCCTTCGACATCAAGGCCGCGCGAACGTCCGTTGTCGGAGACGCGGCCCCATTTGCCGTAGACGGTGACGACGCCTGGGGTCAGTGCCTCGGCCTCGGCGGCGAGGGCGCGGTCGCCTGCGGCGAAGATGGTGGGGACGCCGAGGTCGCGGGCGCAGAGGGCGGACTGGCCGTATTCGCCGATGGAGAGTCCGTTGACGCGTTCGTCGGTGACGTAGGTGTTTCCCGTGTGGGCGAGGTGGGCGAAACTGGTGCCTGCCTTGGCGTGCTGCCCGACGAAGGCGAGGCCGTCGAAGGTCTCGTCGAGGCCGTTGGGGAAGAGCGTGTCGCCCTTGCCGTTGAGGAGCAGGGCGCGTCGGTCGAGCAGTTCGCGGTCGACGCTGTCGAAGTGGTGTCCGATGACGACGTGGATCTCGGTGGCGCCGCCCTGGAAGAACCCCTCGACGGCGGCGTTGACCTCCAGCGTCAGCAGGCGGCGCGCCTTCTGGTAGTGGATGCCCGCGTCCATGCAGTAGTTCTCGAAGTCATAGACGCCAGTGACGCCTTCCATGTCGGTGACGATGAAGATTTTCATGCTGGTCTTGCGCTCCGTTTACTTCACGGTTGCGGTGACGGTGGCGGTCTTGCCCGAGGCGAGGCATTTGACGACGGCGGTGAGGGTGCCCGGGGCCATGTTGGGGGCGGCGACCTCGGAGAGGGCGAGTCTCCCGTCGGGGGCGGCGTAGTATCCAGAGCCCGGGAGGCGGGTGCCCTTGGCGTCGGTGAGGGTGACCTCGACAGGGAGGATGGCGGGGGCGGGCTTGCCAGTGGCGTCGGTGATGGAGGCCTTGAGCGCGAATGCCTCGCCGCGCCGAATGGCGCCAGGCAGGGTGGCCTGGACGTCGGCGAGCGGGCTGGCGAGCAGCAGCACGAGCGCGCCGCCGCCAGGCGGGAGGTGGATGTCGAAGGCGGCGGAGGAGGCGTCGGCATGGGCGAGCGGAATCTCGCGGTGGTTGACGAGGTCGTATGCGGCGGCGGCGGGATGGGCGACGGTGGCGTTGCCCTGGAGCGGGAGGCCCTTTTCCATGACATAGCCGAACTGCCCGACGTAGTCGCCGAAGGTGCGTCGGTCGTTGACGAGGAAGAGATAGTCGGCGGCGTCGGTGCCTCGGCTGTGGAGCACGAGGTCGGGGGTGGAGGCGGCGCGCGGCGCGCGGTAGTGCGGGCGGAGGGTGCTGGCGATCTCCTGCCCGAGTTTCTGCAGGGCGAGTTTGGTGCCCTTCGGTTCGGATTGCCTGCGGGCGACGGAGCGGATGCGGTAGTCGACGGGCAGGGCGGGGGTGGTGAACTCGTCGCCGACGAGAATCACGCCGCGCGCCTGGAGGTCCAGGAGGTTCTTGAGCACGGACTGGGTGAGGACGGAGGCGCCTGGGACGAAGAGGACCTTGAGGGCGGCGGTGGCGCGCCCCGTGGCCAGGTGTTCCTCGTAGAGGATGGAGGGCTGGAGGCCTGCCCACTGGAGGGCGAGGTGGAGGTCGGCGACCCAGCCGCGCCCCCAGCCCAGGGTGAAGTGGCGCCCCGCATAGAAGTTGCTGGTGGCGGATTCGAGGATGGCGACCTCGGCGGGGCGCTCGGGGACGCGCTTGAGGACGGGGCCGAGGGGGCGCAGGAGAGTCCGCGAGATTTCCTGGAGGACCTTTCTGGTCTCCGGGTTGGTGTGGCGGTAGCCGTGCTTGGGGTTCAGGTCATTGCCAAAGAGGCAGCCTGCACCGTGGGTGAGCAGGACGTCGAGGCGGCGGGAGAGGGTGAACCAGTAGGATTCGCGGGTCATGTCGGGCGCGGGGGTGATGAAGGCGGCGCCGGGTTCGCGGGAGAGCCACTCGGGCGGGTTCGGGACGCGGAGGTGCATGGGCGCGGTATCCTTGCGGTACCAGATGCTCTGCGGGTTGTGGCCGAGCCTGGCGTTGTCGCGGCCGCCTGCCATGGCGCGGAGTTCGTCGACGGCGAGGGCGTTCTTGAGGGGGTCGGGATTGGAGTAGGTCCACTGGTTCAGGGTGTCGATGGTGCCGCCCGACCCCCAGATGGGCGGGACGCGGACGGAGGGCTCGGTGATGGTGAAGAAGTGGCGGCGGATGTGCCGATGGAGGGTGGCGGACATGGCGGAACCGAGGGAGTTCCAGCCGTCGCCTTCGCGGAAGAACCATTTGAGGAAGACGAGTTCGGGCCAGTCGTCGGGGAGGATGCCGTCCCAGGGGAAGCCAGGGGAACCGAGGATGATGGAGGGGCCTTTGGAGACGATGCCCTGCGGGATGTCGTAGCCCGCGAACTTTCGGAAGGCGGCGGGTTCGGGGCCGCCGAAGGAGGGCTGGCAGTGGTCGCGCACCTCGTTGTTGATGTCGGCGTTGTCCCAGGCGGGATGGTCGCCGATGCCCTTGGCGATTTGCTCGGCCAGGGCGAGGTATTCACGGCGGGCGTCGGGGTGGGAGGCCTCCAGGTTCGGGCGCGGGTAGGGCTTGCCGTCGCGCCCGGTGCGGACGAAGCGTCCTGCGGCGAGGAAGCGGGTCTGTTCGCGGAAGACGTCGTATGCGTAGAGGCCGTGGCGCAGCATTTCGTCGAGGCGGGCGATGTGGCGGGGCCTCAGGTCGGGCGTGTAGTCGCCGCGGCGCGGGAAGAGGGAGCAGACGGTGTGGGTGAAGCCAGTGTCGCGGACGACCTCGTCGGTGTACACGCCTTTCAGGATGAACGGGAGGAAGTCGCCGTAGGAGGGGACGATGGTGAGTCGGATGGAGCCTGTAGCGAGGGGCTTGCCGTCGGCCTCGGCGGTGCATTCGAGGTCATAGTCCCCTGGGAGCAGTCGGGTGTCGACGGGGAAGGCGACGGAGGCGGATGCGCCAGGCTGGAGGGCGGGGAGGGCGGCGGGGGGCAGGGGGGAGCCCGCGAGGGCGGCGCGGATGGTGCAGGCGGGCAGGGGTGCGGCGGTGTGGTTGCCGACGGTGAAATGGGCGGCGGCATCTGGTTCCAGCCGTTCGAATACGGTGCGGTGCATGGGATCCGAATGGATGGTGACGGGGGTGAACGGGATGGCGCTGAGGGTGAAGCGGAGCAGGCGCCCGCCGAGCGGCTGGAAGTTGGAGACGGCGCGGTCGCCGAAGACGGCGGGGAGTTTGGCGGGGGAGAGCCGCCCCGCGGGGACGGCGCGCTTGCCTGCGGGCTTGCCGTCGACGACGAAGGCGGCGGTGCCGATGGCGTCGTAGGTAAGCGAAACGGTGTGCGTGACGCCAGGCTTGAGTTCGACCTTGTCGCTGGTGGCGGCGGCGCTCGTTTCGCCATAACCGAAGGCGGCGACGACAGTGTAGAGGTGCCTGGCGGCGTTGACGGACTTCAGATGGATCTGGAGGCCGTGGTTGCGCTGCTTCGGCCCTGGCGGCGGCAACGGCGCGGACTTGTTGTCGAAGAGGATGCGCGGGAGGCTCTTCGCAGGTTTCCAGCCTGGGTCGAGGACGAAGGCGGCTTCGAGGCGGAAGGCGGCTTCGGGGGTGAATTCAGGATGCACCCGCCTGGTGGCGGCGCCGCTTGCCTTGGCGGCATCGGTCTCCAGGGAGGCCAGCCCGCCGTCGAGCCGAGCCGCGCCGCGCAGTTTCAACGGAAATTTCCCTGCGAGGACGTCGGGATTCGTGAAATCCAGGACGATGTCGACCTTCGGGGCGGCGAAGAGCGCGGCGGCGACAAAGAGCGAAATGGCGAAGGAAAAATGTTTCATAGTGCGGCGGGGGATGGTCGGGGGGGCGCTACTTCAGGATTTCGAGCCAGACAGGCTTGTAGATGCCGCCTGCCTGGGCGCGGTCGAGGACGCGGACGGTGAGCTGGTTGGCGGCGCCCCATTTGATTTCGCGGGTGGCGTCTACGGCGAATGGGATGTTCCATCCCGCGGCGCCTCGGTTGTGGGCGCCGAGGTAGATGCCGTTGAGCCAGACCCAGGCGGATTCGTCGACCCCGCCGAAGTGGATTTCGATGGCGTTGCAGTCGGGTTTGGCGGGTGCGGTGAATTCGATGCGGTACCAGGCGATGCCGTCGTAGTCGGGGAAGCCCTGCTTTTCCCAGTGGAGGAGGGAGATGGTCTTCCAGCCCCGATCGTCGAAGTCGGGGGCGTAGAGTTTCCGCCAGTGTCCGTTCTGTTCGGGGTCGGTCTGGAACTTCCAGCCGTCCCTGGGCAGGTCGATGCGCTTCAGGAGGGTGACCTCGTGGTCCCAGTTCGGGTCGTTGCGGAGGAGGCGCACGGTGCGGCGGAAGGGCCAGGAGGCGTTCCCCGCGGCGTTGCGCACTTCGAGCGAGGCGTCTTCGCGGGCGGCCTTGTCGAGGTCGGCCCGAATCTCGGGGTGCTTCGGCAACAGGGCGGTCAGCGCCTGCACGGCCATGAGGCGGATGCGCTCCTCGGAATCCTGGAGGGCGGCCCGCATTCTGGGCAGGGCCGCCTCTGGCGCGGCCTTGAAATGCAGATAGAGGGCGTATTGTCGGATCTCGGGATCGGGATCCTTGAGATAGCGCATGACGGCCGACGGGGTGGCGCGGATCTCCTGGCGGAAGGCACGCCGCCGTGGCAGCGGGTCGTCCGCGGCATGCAGGAGGAGTGCGGCGAAGGCGAGGGTGAGCAGCAGCTGGAGTTTCATGGTCGTCGGCGATTGGCGGTGGGGGGAAGAGGCGCAGTCACGACAGCGTGTCGATGAAGGCGAGGCCTTCGGCGACCTCCGCTTCGGTGCAGCGTTGCTCGAGGAGTTTGACGACGGGGAGGCGGCGGAGGCGGCGGTGGAAGTCGAGCGGGAGGTCGCCTTTGCCTGGGACGAGATGCATGTCGTTGTGGAGCGCCTCGCGGTTCAGGAGGCGCGAGTCGGACCAGTGGAGGCGTCCGATGAGTTCGGGGTGGCTGAGGAACTGCTCCAGGGCGCGGAGGCGCTCGGCATAGTCCTCGTGGATGGCGGCGCTGGTGGCGGCGTGGGAGGAATCGAGGGTGAGCAGGATGTTGTCGCGCCCGATGTCGGCGGGGAGGGCGAGCCATTCGGCGGCGTTGTCGGCGTAGCGCTTGGTGTTGGGGCGCAGGACCTGGTTCTCGATGCACAGGATGATCTTGCGGGCGGCGGCGAAGTCGGCGAGCACGCGGAAGGAACGCAGCATCAGCTCGTAGTCGCCAGTGCGGAGGCCGTTTTCGGTGGCGATGCCGCAGGTGTGGATGACCATGCGGTCGACGGGGAAGCGAAGGGCCTCGAGAATGGCGTCCTGGATCGCCTGGATGGAGGCCAGGCGCTTGGTTTCGTCAAGGGCGGCCAGGTTCAGCCCCGTGTAGGGCAGGTGGACGCCGTGGACGAATGGGACGAGTTCCTCTGGCAGCGGGCGACCGATATGGGCCTCGACGCCGAGGCCGTGGGCCTTGAGGAATGCGGCGGAGTGGATGGGGCGGGTCAGGAGCATGGGGATTCAGGGGAAGAGCGGGTTGAGGAGGAAAAGCGGTTCGAAGCAGCCGTCCTGCCCGTAGGGGCGCGGCTGGGGCTTTCCGAGGCCGCGGACGCGGTAGTATTTCGCGGGGGGCAGGACGCCCTCGAACTCGAAGCGTCCGACGGGGAGGTCTCGGAAGGTGCGGAGTGTTTTCGCGTCGCCGATGATGTCGACTTGCGCGAGGGGGAGTTTGGCGTCGAAGGCGAGGCGGATGGAATTCGCGTCGGCGTCGAGTTCCCAGACGGGGTCCGCGATGGCGTTGGCGACGGTGCAGTAGAAACGCCCGTCGCGGTAGGCGCGGATGATCTCGGCGTAGGTGTTTTCCTTTACCTGGAGGTGGTCCTGGACGAACTCGCCTGGGTAGTAGTCGTGGCCGCCGTCGGAGAAGTGCCGATGGAAGTCGGAGCCGCAGCGGGCGTAGATGCGGTGGCCGCTCAGAAGCAGCTGGTCCCATTCGGCGCCGATGTCCCAGGTCTGGGGGGCGCGGCGCTCTCCTCGGTCGACGCAGGCCATGATCCTGAAGACGGGCGAGGCCGCCATCGCGAGGAGCGCGTCGAGCGGCACGTCGGGCGCATTTGGGTGGTTGAAGACGAGCAGCGTGTCGCCGCCCCACCGCTCGATGAAGCGGAGTTCCTCCACGGCCGCGCCGATGCCCTCGACGCCGAGGCGGCGGTCGAAGCGCTCGATCAGCGCCTGCAGCAGTTCGTATTCGCGGTTTTCAGGCGAGGTCAGCACGATGACGTGGCGCGGGACGGGGTATTCGATTTCACCCGTGTTGAAGATGGGCATCGCGGTGTGCCGCCGTGCCTCCAGCACCTCGGCGTGCTGCTGTTCCACGCGGAAGAGTTCCGGATGGCGGGCATGCCCTGAAATCGCGAGGAAGTCGCAGTAGCGGCTTGCGCGCTCGACGATTTCCGCCACGGGCAGCGAACCGTCCCCGCAGCAGTGGGAGTGAACATGGATGTCGCCAGTGATCCATTTGGCCATGATGGATGCCTCGCAGGACGAATGGGGAGTTTCCGATAATGTAGCGCGGCATCGGCAAACGGATGCGGGACGCGGGAAAAGCGCGCCGTCCATTCGCATTGGCGAGGGCATTGCCTGTCGCCCGCTCGACCACCATATCGTGGGTCAGCGTTCAAGGCAGATGCGGAGGATGGAGTGCGGCGGGATGGTGAAACGCAGGTCGGTCGGAATGGTGAAGGGGCGGTCGCAGATCGTTCCAGGGTCCTCGAAGGTGTTGCGGGCGTGGACGTCGTCGGCGGTCAGGATGGCGGCGTCGGCGGGATGCCACGGGCCGTCGGGGAGGACGAGGCCGACGGGCTTGGCGTCGTGGAGGTGTCGGTTGACGAGGCTGATGGTGAGGTGGCGCAGGTCGTCGGCGATGGTGGCGACGGCGTCCAGGTCGTTGTCGATGCCGTCTGGCAGGAGATGGACGAGGCACTGCCCCAGGTGTTCCTTGAGGAGTTTCATCGCGTAGAAGGTGGGGGTGCGGTAGCACTTTTCGCCGTCGGTCTCGAAGAGGCTCTGGAGGAGATTGCAGAGCTGGGTCTCCATGGCGAAGGCGACGATGTCGCTGTTGCGGTAGAATACATGAAGGGCAAGCGCGGCGAAGATGGCGTCGCGGAGGGTCTGGGGCTGGTTCTGGTTGGTGGCCATGGTGGCCTCGGGATGCCAGGCGCCCCATTCATCGAAGCAGACTTTTGTCCTGGCGCCAGGGCCCGCGTGCTCTCGGATGACGACGCGGTGCAGGTCGATGTCGTATTGGTAGCGTTCCAGCAGGTCGAGGAGGGCGTAGTAGCCTGTTTCGTCGAAGTCGACGGCGCCGCCGCAAAGTTGCCCGCCCTGCTTGGCGCCGCCGAGATAATGGTGTACGGAGAGTGAATCGGGCGGGAGGGCGCGCTGGTTTCGGGTGATGTGGTCGAGGGCCTTGCCAGTCCAGCCAGGGAGGCCGTGGCGGGTGGAGAGGCCGAGGCCGATGAAATGGAGGCGCTTGCGGTCTTCACGGAGGACGGTTTCGAACTTCAGGTAGGTCTGGGCGTAGGCGACGGGGTTGTTGTAGTCGATGTGCCAGACGTTTTCGTCGGTGTTGCCGATGCCCCAGTATTGGACATGATAGGGTTTGGGATGCCCGTTGGCCGCGCGGAGGGCGCCGTATTTGGTTTCGGCGGGCCCGTTGACGTATTCGAACCAGTCGAGGAATTCCTCGGGGGTGCCAGTGGCGGTGTTGACGGTGAGGATGGGATCGGCGCCGACGAGTTCGCAGAAGCGTAGGAATTCGTCGGTGCCGAAGTCGTGGCGCCAGACGGGGTTGGCGGGATCGGGCATGGGATGCAGACGGGGTGGACGGCTGGGGCCGATGCCGTTTTTCCAGTGGTAGTGGTCGGCGCAGCAGCCGCCAGGCCAGCGCATGGCGCCGATGCCGAGTTCGCGGCAGCCCTCGATGACTGCGAGGCGGATGCCGTCGAGATTGGGGATGGCGCTGTCCCGTCCGACCCAGATGCCGTCGTAGATGACATGCCCGAAATACTCGAAGAAGACGGAGTGGAGATGGCGTGACAGGCGGTGGGTGCCTTGGGGGACGGGGATGATGGTGAATTTCATACGGAGGCGGGGCGGCTGCGGAGAGTCTTGATTTCGAAGGGAGCAAAGGCGAGCGGAAGGGCGGCGCCAGAGAGGGCGGGGGCGCCGCTCCCCTCTTCGAGGAGATTGACGCAGGTGGCCTGGACGGGGCGGGCGAACTCGACGGAGCCTGCGGCATGCGCCCCGAGTTGTTCGACGAGGCGGAGGACGAGATCGCCAGAGCCGTCTTCGGCGGTCTTCAGGGTTTCGAGGGTGACGCCAGGGATGGCGACCGCCTGGACGGGCGAGACGAGGTCGCCCGCGCGGTCGGGGAACTGCATCAGCGGGGCGTTGAGGGCGAGCGCCTCCTGCAGGAGCATGGCGTCGCCGCAGGTGCCGTCGTAGGGGAGGAAGGCGTAGGTGAAGCGGTGGCGTCCGCGGTCGGTGAGTTCATCGGGATAGCGGGCTGAGCGCAGGAGGGTGAGGCCGAGGGCGCCGTCCCGTGCATTGGCGCCGTATTTACAGTCGTTGAGGAGGGCGGCGCGGTCGGGGCCGTCGCCGCAGGCGAGATAGCGCTGGCAGGCGAATTCGAACTGGTTGCGCTGGGCGGTGGTGTTTCGGAGGGCGGTGCGTCGGAGGAATCCGAATCCCAGGTCGCAGCGGACTTCGGTGAAGTGGATGGATAGCGGGAAGGAGACGCGGAGCATGCGGTGGTTTTCGTGCCAGTCGGCCTCGGTGATGAAGTCGAGGCGGTCGGAGTGGGCGGCGAGGCGGATGTGCTGGCGGATGGCGCTGTGTTCCCAGCGGTATTCGACTTCCAGTTGCTGGCAGGCGGGAGAGAGGAGTCGCGCCCGTGGCGTCACGTCGGGGAGGATGGGCGGCATCCGCTCGTATTCGCAGTCGATGTCCCAGGCGTCGTATTTGTTGGGGCGGTCGACATGGCAAGCGAGGATGTTTGCGGGGCGCCCAGGCGGGATGAACTCGAAGCCGTCGGCCTTGCGGCAGGCGCTGACAAGCCGTCCGCAGGCGTCGAAGCGATAGCGGACGGTGGCATTTTCCAGCGTGGCGAGGCCGTCGGCGTCAAAGACAGGGGCCTCGGCTGGTCTGGATTGCGCCGCGAGTTCTTGGCGATGGTGCAGCACGAGCGTGGAGAAGGGCGGGATGGTGACTTCGTTGAAACTGGGGAGCGGGCTGTCCTGGCCGGAGGCGGGGAGTTCGAGCACTTCGTGGTGGGGGAGGGAGGTCGGGTTGAAGAGGAGCAGCGAGTCGTTTTCCTGGACGGTGGCGGCCTCGATGATTTTCCGTGCGGCGGCGCGGGCCTTGGCGGAGACCGCCTCGAGTTCCTGGAAGGCGTGCTGGTAGACGGAAGGAATGGCCGAGCCTGGCAGGATGTCGTGGAATTGATTGATCAATAGAACCTTCCACAACTTCTCCAGGTCGGATGGGGAGAGCTTGCCGCCAAAGGCGGCGTTCAGGGCTTCGAGGTTGAGGAGGTCGCGCTCAATTTTGCGGTTCAGGAACTTGATGCGGGCGATGTTGCTGAGGGTGCCGCGATGGAGTTCCAGGTAGATTTCGCCGTCCCAGGCGGGGAGGTCGTCCAGCTGTCGGGCCTGGTGGCGCAGGCATTCGACGGCGGCGCTGAAGCGGACACGTGGGGTGCCAGAGGCATTCTGGACGAGGCGTCCGCGCTCGATCATCTCCTCGGTGGGGCCGCCGCCCCCGTCGCCAATGCCGAAACTGACCAGGAAGCGGTCGAGGCGGTCGTTCTCGGTGAAGGTCGCGGCGGCGAAATCGAGCATGTCGGGGGTGAGCACGCCGTTGTAGTAGCACATGGGGAGGATGTTGACCAGGAGGTCATCGCGGAGGCCGCGCCAGCGGAATGCGCTGTAGGGGAACTTCTGGCAGTTTTCCTTGTTCTGCACGGAGGCCCAGAAGGGCTTGGCGGTGACCATGGCGAAACATCCCGCCTGGCGGGCGATCTGGGGGAGGACGGCGGAGAAGCCGAAGGAATCGGGCAGCCAGACGGTCTGGACATCGACGCCGAACTCGCGCTGGAAGAAGGATTTCCCGTAGAGGAATTGACGGGCCAGGGATTCGCCGCCGATGCAGTTGCTGTCGGCCTCGACGTACATCGCGCCCTGGAGTTCCCAGCGGCCGTCGCGGACGGCCTGGCGGATGCGTTCAAAGAGGGCGGGTGCGAATGCCTTGACCTGCTCGTAGAGGTAGGGCTGGGAGGCGCCGAAGATGTAGCCTGGCTGCCGCTCTATGTTCGTGAGTTGCTCGGCGAAGGTGCGCACGGCCTTCTGGACGCCCTCGTCCAGGGGCCAGAGCCAGGCGATGTCGAGATGGGCATGGCCGACGGCGCAGGCGACGGGCTGCCAGGGCTCGGCGGGCTGGCGCAGCGCCTCCTCGAGCAGCAGGCTGGCCTCGTCGAGGTTGGCTGGATTTTCGGCATAGCGGTTCAGCGACTGGCGGACGACGCCAGCACGACGGCGGGCGAGGAAGGACGGGGCATCGGGGTTTTCGCCCTTGAGCAGCCCTTCGAAATGCTGGAGCAGCCGTATATAGCGCTGGACGGGGCGGTTGAGGCGTGCCAGTTCGGCGCAGGTGAACACGGCACGGTATTCGGTGTAGTTCATCGGGGCGCGGTGCGGCGTTTCCCCAGGGGAGACCAGCAGGCCGTTGTAGAAGTGGGCGGCGACGCGCGCGTAGAAGACCAGCGGACCTGCGCCGACGGGGCGGCCCAGTCGGATGTGGCGCTTTTCAAGGCTTGGAACGTAGACGGAGTAGGCGGTGACGGCGGCGAGGGGATGGCCGTCCTCGGTGTAGACGAGGCCTTCGCCGCCCAGGCGCAGATCCAGAACAGGCTCTTCCCCCGCGGCCTCCTGCGGCCACTCGCAGCGAAAGCGGAACCAGCCGTACTGCCACGCGTGCCCCCACGTTTCGCCGATTTCGATTCGGCGCCAGCCCGTTGTCGGGGGCGGCCAGAAGGCGGGAGTGGTTTCGGGCGCGAACTCGGCCTCGCAGACGGCCACGCGGTCATGAAGATATTCGGCGAGGCGCTCGCGGGTGAGGGCGAGTCGCCCCGCCAGGTGCTTGTATTCATCAGGCTGCATGGCGGTTCAGAAAGAATGCATCGGGCCGCGCACCTGGCGGGGCGGGGCTATTTCAGGACATAGGAGAAGGCGGTTTTGACGGTGGTGAACTGGCCGCCGCGGAGGGGGATGGGGGCGCCGCAGGGCTTCCCGTCCTGGTCGCAGGGGATGGCCTGCTTGTACTGTAATCCGCCAATGGATTCTTCCTGTTCAAACGGGAGCGGAATGAGATGGAGGTCGCCGCCGCGTTTTTCGAGGAGATAGGCGCCGCGCTGGACTTTGAGGCCAGGGAACTCCGCCGAGGCGCCACGCGCGTCGACATAGGTGTACATTTCGCCCTTGGAGTAGTCGACGCGGCGTCCATTCTGGAGGGCGGAGTATTCGAGGATTCGTCCAGGGAGGAAGGCGGCGTAGCCATTGGGCGGGAGAGTGATCGGCCTGCCGTCGACGGTGACGGTCCAGTTCTTTTCGGGGTGGAGGTTGGTCCATACGTGGAGGCCGTTGCCATAGACGGTGTGGAGCATGGACTGGTTTTCAAGGCCTTCGCGCAGCATCTCGGTGGCGGTGACTTCGCGGCCGTCGACCGCATAGAGGATCTGGTCTGGCTTGGCGAAGGCGTAGAGTTCCTGGAGTTGGCGGAACATGAAGTAGCTCTTGAGCATGTTGTGCCAGACTGCGGGCTGGTGCTTGAAGCCGCCGAAGTAGGAGTTGCCGTTGATGCCGTCTCGGATGTGCCCCATGGAGCCGAGGGCGGCCTGGGAGGCGAGCAGGAAGTCGATGCCAGCCTGGCCCTTTTCGGTGCCCTGGCGGACGAGGTCGAAGCCGCAGGCGTGCATGATGGCGTTCATTTCGCGCAGCGAGTAGTCGACGAGATGGGGTTCCCAGGGATGCATGGTCTGGTTGTAGGCGGTGTCGAGGTATCCTGCGTAGAAGTGGTTGGCGGCGCCTTCGCTCCAGACGGGCCCGTCGTAGTGTCGGCCGAGCTGGTCGGTGACGATGCAGTTGTTGCGGTGGACCTCGCTGAAGCGGGCGGCGCCAGGTGCGTCGGCGTCGTAGTCGGTGATGGCCCAGGGGGACATGGCGCTCATCTGGTCATAGTAGACGCCGTTCCAGCCATAGAAACGGGCGTAGCGGGGGGAGAAGTCGGCCTGGACCTGATGCATGGCGGCGGGCTTGATGCGGAGGGACCATGGCATGTAGTTGCCAGGGCAGAGGGAGAGGATGTTGTAGCGGAATTCAGGGGCGATGGCGGCGAGGGCGAGGTGGTTCTCGTAGGGGCCGATGCGCTTGACGTACTTGCGCGCCTCGGCGATGAAGTCGCGCAGGCCGTTGCGCCCGCCCATGTCGAGGGGGCCCTCGAAGGTGCGCGAGAGGCGGACGAAGTTCTGGGCTGGGATGTGCGAGAGTTCGGTATGGTAGCGCAGGAAGAGGTCGCGGGCGCCGTAGGCGTGGAGTTTACGGATCATGGAGAGTTCGTTGGCGCGGGAGGAGAGGTCGCCGATGCAGTAGGAGCGCGTCATGTAGATGAGATGCGCGGTCTCGTCATAGAACTTGGAGCGCGGATTGGGGTTGCGCGGCATGACCGATTCGAGGGTGGGGCCGACGGTGATGCGGAGCAGTTCGCGGGGGGCGTTGCGGCGGCCGTCGGTCTTGGGCAGGTAGATGGCGCCTGCGGCCAGTCGCGCGGAGTTCGCGTCGATGACGCCCGCCAGCGGCGGCACCTGCTGCATAAGCGCGGGGCCAGGCACGCCGTGCGCCTCGACGCGGTATGGCTTGTCGTCGACGAGGGCGGAGGCGTTGCTGTAGTACCAGTCGCAGCAGACGGAGAGGAGGAGGTCCTTGCATGCGAGCAGATGGACGTAGCCGTGGGCGTTGCCGAGGTTGGTGAGGGTGAAGAGGCGCGGCTTCTCGAGGCCTGCGGCGTAGCCCTGGTCCAGGCTGCGGATCTGGAGCGATTCGCTGAAGAACTCCGCGGTCAAGGTGCGCCCTGAGAGGGATAGGCTGAGTTCGTAGTCAAGGTGTTCGCCTGCCTTTTCGAGGCGCCAGAAGGTGCGCAGCCAGCCAGGCTGCTTGACCAGGGCGACAAGGGTTGCCTTGACGGCGCCGTCCCCAGGGACGAACTCGACCTGGTTCACGCGGGCGCGGAAGCCTGCGTCCCTGGCGGGCTGGAAGGTCTTGCCGCCGATTGTGGCGGTGAGGTCGGAGAGGGTCCCAGTCTTCGGAGTGTAGGCATACCGCACTTCTCCGTCCTTTCCCTGGTAGGAGAAGGTGTATTGCGGCCCCGTGAAGGAGCAGGAGACCTTGGCCGCAGGATCCTGGGGGCGCGGGGTGATGCCGGCGGGGTCATGGGGGAAGGGGAGCCAGAAGCGGGTGTCGGGCAGGTCGACGGGGGGCTTGCGGAAGGCGCCGATGGAATCGAAGTAGAAGCAGTCGCCTGCGCCCTTGGAGTCGACCTTGAAGCGTATGCCTCGGAAGGTGACGGGGAAGACGACGTCGCGCGGCAGGAAGGCGATGCAGCCAGTCCACCAGCTGGTGTTGCCCCAGAGGCAGTTGTTGTTTGGAATGAGATGGATGGTTTTGCCGTTGCCGTCGGTGAGCACGAATTTCGGGTCGGTGAAGACGCGCTTCATTGTGCCGATGAGCCAGAACTCGAAGCCGTCGATGCCGCTGGTGAACTTGACGGGCTTGCGGAGGCGCGCAAAGAAGGCGCCGCCCTGTTCGATGTCCACCTTGTAGGCGCGGTCGCCGAAACAGGCGAACTCGTCCGACAAGGTGAGTTTGCCTGGGCCTTCGAGGGTGAAGGCGCCGAGGCCGTCCTTGTCGGCGCCGACCATTTCGGGGCAGCGGCGGCGCAGTTCGCCAGCGACGACCTCGTATGGGCGGGTCAGTCGGGGCGGGACGGGGGAGACGGCCAGCAGGGCGGCGGACGCAAAAATGGCAGCGGACAGGGCGATGCGCACGGGATGTTTCTCCTTTTCGGATGGACTCAGTAGGGGGTCTTCAGGCGGGTGGCGAACCAGCCGTAATACTGCCACTCGTTGGCCTTGATGGTGGCGGCGTGGCCGTCGCCGAAGACGGAGTTGGCGGCGTTGTCATGGCGCAGCTGGATGAAGGAGCCGCCGGAGAAGTCCTCGTATTGGCCGCGCCGCATGACGGCGAAGGAGCCGTCGAGGGTGGCGACTTCGTGCTTGGAATCGGAGACCATGGGGAAGGTGGAGGGCTGGGTGCGGGTCTTGTTGTCACGCAGATAGAGGTGCGTGCCGCCGTAGGGGGGGCCATAGGGGCTGTAGGCGGCGCCGTAGATTTCGGAGCCGCCGCGGCCGTTGGGACGCGGGAAGGCTCCCCAGTATCCCTTGATCATGGTGGCGCCGTAGGCCTGCTCGTCGGCGAAGAAGTTGGAGGCGATGGCCTTGTCCTTGGCGCTGGGGCATTCGAACATTCCCGCCCGCTTGTCGCCTGGATAGGGAAGGTATCCGTCGTCGACGAGATAGCTGCGCCAGGTCATGAAGGCGTTTCCCTTGGAATCGGAGCGCTGGAAGCATTTGACGCCTGGTCCGAAGTCGAAGTTGTCGTTGGCGTACTGGGCGTATCCGAGGCCGATTTGCTTGAGGTTGTTGACGCAGGAGATGGTGCGTGCCTTGGAGCGTGCCTTGCCAAGGGCGGGCAGCAGCATGCTCGCGAGGATGGCGATGATCGCGATGACGACAAGCAATTCAATCAGGGTGAAGAGTCTTTTCATGGTGGTTCTCCTGTGGGATGGAATGGGGGGATTAGATGGATTTACGGGGGAGGGACGAGAAATCGATGGGTTCGGGCGGGAGCAGTTCCAGTTCGACGCGCTCGGGGTTTTTCTCCTGCAGCATCTGCCGAAGTGTGGTCCAGAGTTTCTGGGCCAGGCGGGCGTAGGAGAAGTCGACTGGAATGAAGCCCTGGGCGGCGGTGTCGCCGTACCCTGTGCCGAGCAGTTGCAGGTCGGTGCCGAGTTCCAGCCCGTATTCTCCGACCAGTGCTTTCGCAAAGCGCATCCCCTTGTGGAAGCAGAGGATGGCTTCGGGCTTGTAGGTGCCGCCCAGAAGCCGCCGAAACTGTTCGGCAATGCGCGCCTCGCGGGGAATCGCGATGTCGGTGTCGCGTTCAGGGACGGGGCGCCACTGGGGATATTCGACCAGATGGCATTGGCGGCGCAGCTCGTCGAAGGCGGCCTGGACATCGTCGTAGATCAAACGCGAGCAGATGGTGAAGGAGAGGGCAATGCGGCGGTAGCCGCGCGCCACAAGCCCCTCGACCAGCTGGCGCAGCAGCAGCACGTGGTCGAAGTCGACGCAGCTCACAGGCGTCTCGCGGTCGGCGCGGTTGGCGGCCAGGACGTTCATGTGAAAACTCTTGAGGCAGCGGTCAATCAGGTAGTCGGTCGTGCCGTTCAGCGAGATGTAGCCGTCCGCCCAGCCGTAGCGCCAGAAGGCGCTGCTGGGGTCGGTGCAGACCTTCGCGGGGACGTCCACGAAGACGACCTCGTAGCCGTCCGCCTCGATGCACTCGCGCAACGTGCGGATCAGTTCGTCGTTGGAGTTGCCCTTGCGGAAGTTGCAGAAGACGCAGATGACCTTGCTTGCGGGATGGTGCAGGATTCGGATGCCGCGCGTGCTGTCCGAAATCACCAGCGTGCGCTGGCACAGCAGTTCCACCGCGTTCTGCACGGTCCGCAACGAGACCCCGTACTCCTTCGCCAGGTCGCGCAGCGGCGGCAGCTGGTCGTAGTAGTCGCGGAGCGCAATCCGCCCCGCCAGGTCGTCCGCAATCTGAAGGTATTTCCCGTTCTTCCGCATTGTCGTCAATTTATATACAAAGAGGTTACAATTTATGGAGGTGGCTTCTGTCGTTTTCAATATTATACACAAAATACAGTAAAATACAAGCGATACAACTGTATTTTTTTTAATCCCTGGCGGCTTTTCGCGCCGCGTAGCGGGGATTCACCGTCCCAAGTGGGCCAGCACAGAACGCGGGGCATCAACCGCCCCAAGAATGAGGCGGCACGGAACGCCTGGCTCCCCGATGGGTCTGGGGTCATTTCCCGGCCCAAGAATGGGCCGGCACAGAACGCCTGGCTCCCCGATGGGTTTTGTGTCTTGGGTCTTGGGTCTCCGATGGGTCTTGGGTCTTGGGTCTCCGATGGGTCTTGGGTCTGGGGTCTGGGGTCCCGGATGGGTCTTGGGTCTTGGGTCTTGGGTCCCGTAAGATGGGTCTTGGGTCTTGGGTCCCGTAAGATGGGTCTGTTTTTTTTGATCCAGACTTGAAAATTACAACAAAAAGAATTATAATAAACTGGTAAACCACTGGTAAACCAGGAAACGGAGGATTTGTTTTGGAGCTGATGTCTGAGAATCGCCGAACGGTGCAGGAGCACATTTTCTCGTTGATTTCGCAGGGGAATGTCGGGGTGAGCGAGCGTGAGTTGGCGGAGAAGTTTTCGCTGACTCGGAGCAATGTGCGGGAGATACTGCTGGGTCTGGAGGGTGAGGGGGTGCTGGAGCGGCTGCCGCAGCGCGGCTATCGGGAGGTGAACTACCGCGGGTCGGACCGCATGGCGGCGGACTGCATCCGCTATGCGATCGAGCACGAGGGGGCTCGGCTGGCGCTGGAGAACCTTCAGAATGGCGACCTGGCGAAGTTGCGGGCGGTTTTGCAGCGGATGGAGCGTCATCTGGCGTCGGGCGAGATGGAGGCCTTCGGGCAAAGCGACATCGAGTTCCACAAGCTGCTGGTGAGTTTTTCGCGCGACCCGTTGGTCACGCGCCTGTTCAACTTCCTGTGCGACACGATTTTTCTGGTTCGCTGCAACAGCGAGTTCAAGTCGGAGATCGCGCAGACCTCCCATCGCGCGATCTACGCGGCCCTGGCGCAGCGCGACTGGGAGGCGCTGGAGGCCGCCCTCAAGGAGCACATCGGCAAGAACATCCATTTGTAGTGTTTTCGTGTTAGTCTGTCCCCAAATGTCCCAACCATCAAAGGAGAAGCCGTTCATGTCCTGCAAAGTCCGCAGCTTGTTCACCCTCATTGAACTCCTGGTCGTCATCGCGATCATCGCGATTCTCGCCTCCATGCTCCTGCCTGCGCTGTCGAAGGCGCGCGAGAAGGCGCAGTCCATCAGCTGCGTGTCGCGCCAGAAGCAGTCGATGCTGTATCTGGCCATCTACGCGGACGAGGGGACGAACGGGCTGTACATTTCGCGCGGGCGTTCGGTGACGAAGGACAACTACGGCAGCTGGAGCGCGGTTCTCCACAAGGTCGGGATCTATCCCGCGAGCGGGAACCAGAAGATCGCGACACCGGTGTGCCCTGGGAACCTGCCGCGCCCGTCGCAGAACAACAACTACCAGCTGTTCGTCTACGGCACGATGGATTCCAACAAGATCCGCGGGCATTTCACGTTTACGGACGAGGCGGGGCTGCCGCTGACGGGGTTTCAGTCGGCGGCGATGTCGTCGCCGTCGAAGTTCATGTTCCTGTTTGACAGCTACTGCCCGAACAACGTGGGTTCCACGCTGAAGGCGGGGTGGCAGCACTACGCCATCAACTTCAACGACACGCGCATGGCGGTGCACATGCGCCATGCGCGGATGACCAACGTGGGCTTCATCGACGGTCATGTCGAGAGCATCACGGGGCAGACGCTGACCAAGAACTTCTACGACATGTGCCTGGACAACAGCAAGCCGACCCTTTTCTACGCCTATCAGCAGGACGGGTCGCTCACGACCTATACCCCGTAGGAAAAGCGGGCACGAAAGGAGGGCTGAAACATGAAACGCTTCCTGGTTTTCTGGCTGGCGGCGGGGCTTTCGGCCTGCCTTTCCGCCGCGTCGCTGACCTTTGACGCGCTTTCGGCGGACGGGCGCATCAGATATCTGGTCCCTGCGGGCGCGCCTGACGAGGTGACGGTGGCGGCGCGCTACCGCCTGGAGGGGGAGGCGGAATGGCGCCCCGCGGCGGTGAACAAATACCGTTCGGCGACGGCGCTGACCGTGCTGCGCTGGCGGGCGCCCCTGGCGGCGGAGCAGAAGGCGGGCATGGTGACCGAGTGGCTGGCGGCGGGGCGCGAGCGCACGCTGGTGTGGCGCACGGCGCGGCAACTGCCCGCGGGGAAGGCGGGCAAGGGCGAGTTCGAGGTGGTTGTTTCGGCGGCGGGGCAGGATAAGCCCTTGGCGCGCTATGAAATCCCCTTCGCGTATGATCTGCGCGGGGTGGTGCTGCTGGACCGCTTCCAGGGCAATCCGTCCGTCTTCCCGCAGAGCGCCTTTTCGCCGGACGGCAAGGCGCCTGGCTGGCGCGAGGCCGAGGACGGTCTGGAGGTCGTCGAGAAGCCCGCCTTGCAGCAGGCGCTGATGTGGGACCACCAGTTGAGCGGCTACTACGCGCTCCATGTCGCGGTGCCGCGCGCCTATCACGGTGAAATCGAGCTTGAACTCACAGGTGACGGTTTCACGCGGCGCTTCTCGGGGCTGGACGGCAACGAGGATTTCTGGAAGATCGCGAAACTGGACAACACGCAACTGGTGATCCGTCAGCCGAACCGCACCCTGCTCAAGATCAACGACGGCCTGCGCGCGCGCCTGGCCTACGTCAAGTGCGTGCCTGTGCCGAAGGCGGTCGCGGAACGGCTGCTGGCGGCATCGCCTGCCGACAAGATGGTCGCGGGCTATTTCGAGCCGTACAGCTGGGCTTTTCGGGACGACGTCCACCGCGAGTCGAAGTTCCTGGAGGCGGCGCTGGCCTATGCGGAGGCGGGGGTGACGCTGGTGGACATGCAGGTGGGTCGCGCGGGCAGCAAGACGATGTATCCCTCGCGCATCGAGGAGCCGCTCTTCGGGACGACCAAGGGGGATGCCCCGCCTGGGAGCCGGGTGATGCCAGTATCCGACGGCACGGGGCGGATGGTGATGCAGTGCAACATCATCGCCGCGATGAAACGGGCCTCGCGGGTTGTGGATGGGCAGTCGCTGCACATCAACTTCGGCGCGGCCAACAACTACCGCGGCGGCATCCTGGAGGGGCGCGCCTCCCGTCGGCAGCCCGACCTCTTCCGCGACCGATTCTACCTGGACTACAGCAAGCCCGAGGCGCGCGCCTATCTGCTCTCCCTCTACCGCGAGGTGCTTGAACTGGGCGCGGAGAACCTCTCCATCGACTTCTGCCGCTATCCGCACGGCGTCACCGAACCAGAGGGCCTCAACATCTTCCTGCGCGACTTGCGACGCCTCGCGGACGGCTATGCCAAGGACGGACGGCGCCCGAAGATCCTGATCAACTTCCCCGTGCCAGGCAACAAGGGGGTGGCCTGGAAGAACGGCAAGTTCCAGCCTGAGATGTGGGTCAAGGAGCGCCTGGTGGACTATCTGGTGCCGCGCGACTTCTCGGGCAGCCCGTTCTTCGACGCGACGGCGTATGTCGCGATGGCGAAGGGGACGGGCATCAAGGTGCTGCCATGCCTGTACGGCCTCTCAGGTGGCCAGCCCTTCCCCGCGGAGGCGCTGCGCCGCATCCAGCAGTTCTACCGCCAGGGTGCCGACGGGGTCTACATCTACCAGTCCGACGCGCACATCGTCGGCTCGATGACGGGGCTGCGGGACTTTGACGCGGATACCCTCCGCAAGTTCACGCATGCGGCCGAGGTCGACGCGGCGGTCGCGGCGGACGAGCGGGAACTGGAGGACTACTCGGCGGAGGTCTATCTGCACTATCCCGAGCCGTACCAGAGCGCCCGCGTGCTGCTGCGCATCGAGGGAATCCGCCCTGAGAAAGTGGAGTTCTTCGTCAACGGCAAGCTGGTGTCGACGCGCACTGCCTGGCCGTGGGTCATGGGCGAACCTGGCTTCGAGAACCACTACACGTTCCTCGGCGCAGGTCAGACGCTGAAGGTGGCGGTCCATGTCGGCGGACGGGTCCATGTCCGCGAGTTCAAGGAATTCAGGGTGCTGCGGAGCACCGCGTTCTGATCGGGCGAGGGAGGGGGCAAGGGATTCAAGGGATGGCGGGGGCAAGGGGACAGGGATGAGAAAGATGCTGAAGCATAGTTGGCTGTTGGTGTTGGCGATGGGGCTGGTGGCGGCGGAGTTGCCAGTGAAAGTGGAACTGGATGCGTTCACGGCGAATGCGCATATCCGCTATGCGGTGCCTGCGGATGCGCCTGAGCCAGTGCTGGTGCGGGCGCGTTACCGGGTGGGAAACGGCGACTTCAAGGCGGCGGCGGTCTCGGCCTTCCGCAGCGAGACGGCGATGTACAGCGCCGTGCGCTCGCCGAACCAGGTGGCGAAGGAGGAGAAGGCTGGCGGCGTGACCGAATGGCTGGCGGCGGGGCGCGAGCGCACCATGGTGTGGCGGCTCTATCCGCAGATCCCCGTCGGGGCGGTCACCGAGGGCGAGGTCGAGGTGACGCTGGCGGCGCCCGCCGCGCCCGAGAAGGCGCTGGCGACAGGGCGCGCGCGCTTCCGCTTCGACCTGGGCGGCGTCAAGGTGCTCAGCCGTTTCGCGGACAATCCCGACATCTACCCGCCGATCGTCGGCAAGGGGCGCGGCAAGGCGCCTGGCTGGTATGAGACAGCGCAGGGGCTTGACTGCGTGGAGAAGGAGGATCCGCTGGAGCCGCTCGCATGGCGGCACGGCCTCTCAGGCAAATACGCGCTCTACGCCTACGTGCCGATCGACGGCTACAGCATGGTCGCCCTGCGGCTGACGCGCGACGGCTTCGCCCAGCGCTTCGTCGGCATCGACGGCCTGGAGCAGTTCTGGAAGGTCGCGGATTTGACGGACACGCACATCGTCATCCAGGACTTCTACGCCTTCCTCTCGCGCCTCGGCGACCATGCGCGGGCACGACTGGGCTACATCAAGTGCGTGCCGCTCTCCGAGGAGCAGTTCGCCGCCTGGCAGCGGAAGTTCCAGCCGAGGCGCGACAAGTTCATCGCGGCCTTCTTCGAGCCCTACAGCTGGAGTTTCAGCGAATATGTCCGCGACAACGGCAAGTTCAGCGAGCCGATGGCGGCATACGCCGAGGCGGGCGTCGACCTGGTCGACGTCCAGTGCGGCCGCAACGGCATGCGCCCGCTCTTCCCGACGGATTTGGGCACGCCGCTCTTGGGCGGCACGCGCGGGGACGCGCACGTCGGCAAGGACGGCAAGGTGACGCCTGGCACCTACAGCCTGGGCACGGGGCGCATGGGGCGGGTGACCGATTCGCTGCACGCGTCGCTCAAGGCGGCGCGCGCGGAGGGGCTGCGCTGCTCCATCAACTTCGGCGCGGGGCCCAGTTATGCGGGCGGCCCCCTTCAGAGCGACTTCGCGAAGGCTCATCCCGAGCTGGCGGTCAAGGGCAATCCGAACTTCCTCTGCTACCGCCATGAGGCGGTGCTGGACTACTACATGAAGCACTTCGAGAAGGCGCTCAAGGCGGGCGCGAAGATCCTGACGGTCAACTTCAAGACCTACCCGCACGGCGTCGAGGAACACACGCAGTCGCGGGAGATCCTGCGGCGGCTGCGGCGGCTCGCGGATTCATACGCCGCCCCTGGCGAGCGGATCCGCATCATGGTGCTCTTCCCGATCCCAGGCAGCAAGGGCATCACCGCGGACAACAAGTTCCGCCCCGCCGACTGGATCCGCGAGAAACTGGTCGACATCCTGGTCTGCGCCTGCCTGAGCGATTCGGACATCTACTACTTCGACCCGTCCCCCTACGTCGCGATGGCGAAGGGCAGCGGCGTCAAGGTGCTGGTCGAGTTCAGCGGCTCCGCCTGCGCGCCGATCTTCCCCGACGAGCCGCTGCGCCTCGCCGACCGCTTCTACGACGCGGGCGCAGACGGCCTCTACATCTACCAGGCCGACTCGCGCGTCGTCGGCTCGATGTCCTCCCTTGAGGCCGAGGAGCGCCGCTGGATACGGATGCTGGGCAGTTCCCAGGCCGTCAAGGCGGAACTCAAGGAGCGCGCCGCGCGCCAGCGCGAATACAGCGTCTCCCTCACGCACAACTTCACCTATCTCTTCCAGAGCTACCGCCTGCAGATCTGGCCAGACGGGATGACGCCTTCGCGGATGACGCTGACGATGACCGACGCCAAGGGCAAGGAAGTCGCGAAGAGCGTTCGCACCGCGTGGCCGTGGGTGCTGGGGGAGGGCGGCGCCGCCAACCACTATCCCGTCGGCGGGCCCTTCCAGGCGAAGGTCGTCGCCGAGGATCCAGACGGAAAGCGCTTCGCGCAGGAGTTCACCTTCCCCCGCATCAACCGCAGCTACTCCTTCTGACTCGGCTGATAGTCGCGTTCGGAGCGGAGGAGGCGGCTTCGTCCGAAAACGGTGCCGAATGGAGATGCGGCCATCCCACGGCACCCCCGCTCCGCCTCCGTCGCGATGCCGTGACGGAGGGGTGTTATTTGGAGTTGCTTCCCGACACAGGCATGGCGGCCTTGCCAGAATTCACCCACGTGTCTATCTCGGCCTGCTTGAACTTCCATAACTTGCCAGTACGGTGCGCAGGCAATTCCCTGGTCTTTATCCATTTGTACACCGTCTCACGGCGCACGCCAAGATACACCGTCAACTCTTTCATTGATAGCCAACGTTCTTCCATCTGTCGATTTGCGAATGCTGTAAAAGGACCGGGTAAAAACACTTTGGACACTTATAGTAACATAATCACTACTCGCCTACTTGCAATTGAATTTTACCAAATATATTTTTGTTACTTTTGAGTATTATGTTCAGTGTTATGATGAACAGTAGCATAAATATATTAGTTGGTTTTGATTTATTAAACATTGTATGATTTTAAAAGACACATCGTATTTTATGGAGCTTTTTGTGAACGGCAATTGGGGGTCGGTTTCAATTTTGGCGAACGCGCTATTCCCCAAGATGGTTGGTAAAACCGCCTTTTCATGTCCGAAGTTGTTGCCACGGCGGCCTCGCCGTGGCGGTTCGCCGAGCCTGGGGCATCCAATCAGGCCCGCCACAAGACGCAGCCAAGGCTTCGCAATCGAATGCCGCCCATTTACCGCGCCGCCACGGCGGGGCCGCCGTGGCAACCATTTTCGGGGCCACATTCAGGCCGTCGCTTACCCTCATGGGGAACAAGCATTTGCGAAAGTCGCGGGGGCTTGGGCGAGGTTTATGGGGGAGTGCTGGCGCGGGGTGGAGGCATGCGAGAAGGAGGAGAGTTGAAAAAGTAAACGCAACCTTGCAGGAGTAAATGCAAGTTCAGGAGAAAAAGGCGTGCATTTACATCTGCAATTGGGGCCTGGCGCCGTGCAGGCGGAGACCGGGCGAGGCGGCGACGTGCATTTACCGCTGC
>JAEEXV010000094.1 GCA_016287975.1 Lentisphaeria bacterium
AGGAGCAGCTCCAGGAGGTGCTGGAGGAGAGCCGCAACAACGGCCAGCCCTTCCAGAAGGTCCTCTACAACTACGAGATTACCACCGAGGACGCGCTCCTGGAGATGATCGCGGAGGAACTGGGCACGCAGTTCGTGGAACTGCACATCAGCGCTATCGACCAGGCCCTCACCAAGATCATCACCCCCGACACCGCGCGCACCTACAGCATCATCCCGCTCTCCGAGGACGAGGACACCATCACCCTCGCGACCGACCACCCCTTCGACACCAAGCTGGTCGACGAACTCCACTTCGTCATCAACAAGGACTGCCGCATCGTCGTCGCGCGCCCCAAGGAAATCCAGGACGCCCTCGACGCCTTCTACCCCGAAAAGGGCGGCAGCGTCTCGGAGGTGATCGGCGAACTGGTCGCGGAGAACAGCGGCAAGGAGCAGGACTACGCGAGCCTCTCCGACCAGGAACTGCTCAAGGCCGCCAACGACGCGCCGATCGTCAAGTTCGTCAACGTCATCCTGCAGCAGGCGA
The DNA here is from genome assembly GCA_016287975.1 of Lentisphaeria bacterium. The sequence goes on from JAEEXV010000094.1 coordinate 529, forward strand.
TCAAGGACAAGGCCTCCGACATCCACTTCGAGCCGTTCGGCGATTCCTTCCGAATCCGCTACCGCATCGACGGCGACCTCTACGAAATGGCGCCGCCCCCCAAGAACCTCGCGGTCCCCGTGCTGAGCCGAATCAAGGTCATGAGCAACATGAACATCTCGGAGCGCCGCATCCCGCAGGACGGGCGCATCGAGCTGCACATCAACCGCAACCCCATCGACCTGCGTGTCTCCACCCTCCCCACCCGCTACGGCGAATCCGTGGTGCTCCGCGTGCTCGACCGCTCCGTCGTCAACCTGGACCTCGACAGCCTCGGCATGCAGCCGTCGATGGTCGCCGACGTCCGCAAGATCATCGGCCGCCCGAACGGCATCTTCATCGTGACGGGGCCGACGGGCTCCGGGAAGACCACCACCCTCTACTCCGGCCTCAAGGAACTCAACAAGCTCGAGGACAAGCTGCTGACCGTCGAGGACCCCGTGGAATACGACATCGAGGGCATCATGCAGGTGCCCGTGCGCGAGCAGGTCGGAATGACCTTCGCCAGCGCGCTCCGAGCCTTCCTGCGTCAGGATCCCGACCGCATCATGGTCGGGGAAATCCGCGACAAGGAGACCGCCGACATCGCCGTCCAGGCGTCGCTGACTGGACACATGGTGCTTTCGACCCTGCACACCAACGACGCCGCCGGTACGGTCACGCGTCTGATCGACATGGGCATCGAACCCTTCCTGATCAGTTCGACGCTCGTCGGCGTCCTCGCCCAGCGCCTGATCCGGCGCTGCTGCCCGAACTGCAAGGAGGCCTACGTGCCCGACGATTCGGAACTCGACGCCTTCGGCATCACCCGCGATGACCTGGGCGGGCGCCCCTTCTACCGCGGCACTGGCTGCGACAACTGCAACGGCTCTGGATACCGCGGCCGCGTCGGCATCTTCGAACTGCTGCGCGTGACCCCCGAGATCCAGGCGCTCGTCAACCGACGCTGCACGACCCAGGAAATCAAGGCGCAGGCGGAGGAACAGGGCATGGAATCCCTGCGAAAGGACGGCTTCAAGCATGTGCTGGCGGGCATCACCAGCGCCAAGGAGGTCATCCAGTACACCTTCGCGTAAAATCATTTGCATTCATTAGAACAAGTTTGAATTGAGGAGATTGCTGCGACATGGCTAGACTTGAAATGGCGGATTTGCTGGATCTGGTGCTGGAGGAGGGGGCGAGCGACCTGCACCTGCCCTGCTTCTCCCCGCCGATGCTGCGACTCCACGGCGAAATGACGCCCCTCGACGTCCCCCCCCTGCAGCCCGAGGACACCGAGTACCTGATGAAGTCCATCACCAGCGAGGCCAACCAGCAGAAACTGCAGCAGGACGGCACGGTGGACTTCGGCTTCGCCTTCGGCGACAAGGCGCGTTTCCGTGTCTCGGCCTTCCGCGCCCGCGGCAACTTCGCGATGGTCCTGCGAACCATCTCGAACAACCTGCTGACGCTGGACCAGATCGGGCTGCCGAAGGCGTGCAAGGACGTCCTCTTCCGACCGCGCGGACTGGTGCTGGTGACGGGGCCGACGGGCTCGGGCAAGTCGACGACGCTGGCCTCGATGATCGACGTGATCAACCATGAGCGCAGGGACCACATCATCACCATCGAGGACCCCATCGAGTTCTACCACAAGCACCTGAACTGCATCGTCACCCAGCGCGAGGTGCACAACGACGTGCCGTCCTTCGCCGACGCCATCCGACGCGCGCTGCGCCAGGACCCCGATGTCATCCTGGTCGGGGAAATGCGAGACAACGAGACCATCTCGGCGGCCATCACCGCCGCCGAAACCGGCCACCTGGTCTTCGGAACCCTGCATACCACTGGCGCCGCCGAGACCGTCGACCGTATCGTCGACTCGTTCCCGACCAACCAGCAGGCACAGATCCGCACGCAGCTGGCGGCGAGCCTGGTCTGCGTGATCTCGCAGCTGCTGCTGAAGCGCAAGGACAAGAAGGGTCGTGTCGCGGCCTTCGAGGTGATGGTCACGACCCCCTCCATCCAGGCGCTGATCCGCGACGGCAAGACCTTCCGAATCACCTCGGACATCCAGACTGGCGCGAAGTTCGGCATGGTCACCATGGATTCGTTCCTGCTGACCCTCTACAACGACGGCAAGATCTCCTACGGCGATTTGATCACCAAGTGCCACGACGCGGAAGGCGTCGTGCAGAAACTGCATGAACTCATGAAGGAGAAGGGCGAGATCGGCGGCATGAAGAAATAACCGCGCCGCCGACGTTTTCCCAATAGGAGGCAATTCATGGCGAAGTTCCAATACACGGCGTATGATGCCGACGGCAAGGTCCGCAAGGGCGTGCTGGAGGCGGATGACGAGCAGGCGGCGGCGATCCAGCTGCACAACATGTCCCTGTCGCCGACGAGCCTGACGACGGTGAACACGGGCAAGAAGGGCAAGGCCGGCGCGGGCGGCGGCTCGCTCTTCGGCATGCCGAAGATCCCGCGCAAGCAGTTGTGCACGGCGACGCGTCAGTTGGCGACGCTGCTGGAGGCGGGCCTGCCGCTGGTGCGCGCGCTGCACACCCTGGAGCGCCAGGCGAAGGGCGTCCAGCCGCAGTTGTACAAGGTGATGGGGAGCCTGGCGGAGTCGGTGGAAGGCGGCTCGACCTTCTCGGAGGCGCTGGCCCTGCATCCCAAGTCGTTCAACAAACTGTACGTCTCCATGGTGCGCGCGGGCGAGGTCTCCGGCGCGATGGAGGTCGTCCTGAACCGTCTGGCGGAGTTCATGGAGAAGGCGGCGCGCATCGCGGGCAAGGTCAAGTCGGCGATGGTCTATCCTATCGCGGTCCTGACGATGGCCATGGGCATCACGGCGGGCCTGATGATCTTCATCATCCCGAAGTTCGGCGCGATGTTCAAGGAAATGCTGCCAGGCGAGGATCTGCCGAGCATCACCGAGTTCGTCCTGGCCTGCTCCGACGCGGTCTCCAACCACGCGCTGGCGGTGCTGGCGGGCTTCGCGGCCTTCATCTTCGTCTTCAAACTGGCGCTGAAGACCAAGCCAGGCACATACGCATGGGACTTGTTCTGCATCAAGGTACCGATGATCAGCGGGCTGGTGGTCAAGAACATCTCGGCCCGCTTCGCGCGGACGCTCGGCACCCTGATGGGCTCCGGCGTCGCGGTGCTCTCGGCCCTGCAGATTGTCCGCGACACCGCGGGCAACGAGATCTTCGCGCAGGCGATCGACAAGGTGCACGACGCGGTGAAGGAGGGCGAGGGCATGACCAAGCCGCTGGAGGATTCGCATGTCTTCCCGCTGATGCTCTGCTCGATGATCCAGGTCGGCGAGGAGACTGGCGCGCTGCCCGACATGCTGAACCGAGTCGCCAACGTCTATGAGGAAGAAGTCGACCGCGCGGTGGAGGGCCTGACCTCCATGATCGAGCCGCTGATGATCATGTTCCTGGCTGGCGTCATCGGCACCATCGTCGTCGCGCTCTTCGCGCCGCTGGTCAAGATGATTGACAAGCTCGGCGGCTGATGATTGCCGACGACCTGATCGATCGCGCCGGGGCGGGCGATTTGGACGCCCTGGCCGAACTGGACCGCCGCGGCCTCTCCCCCGCGCCGAACGAGGACGCCCCCGCCTTCGCGGAACGGCTGCGCGGCCTGAATGCCAACTACCAGTCGATGGAGGGGGAACTGGCGAAGGGCGGCACCTATACGGTCGAGGGGGTGACCGTGCGGCGGGACGCGCGCATTCCCGAGGAGGTCTTCTCGGCTGCGGGCGAGGCGACCGAGGCGCTCTACGGCTTCCGCTGCGACTGGGTGCCGGGATTCTTCCTCGACCCGCGCTTCAGCGGGCTCTTCGGCGGCTGCGCATTCTTTTTCTACCCGGACTTCTTCGCGCTCTTCATCATCCGCCACAGTTTCCAGAACAAGGAGCGCTGGCTCTGGTATCGGCGCGACGAACTGCTGGCCCATGAACTGTGCCACATCGCGCGAATCGGCCTTGAATCCCACGCCTACGAGGAGTATTTCGCCTACCAGACCGCCGCGACCGCCTTCCGCCGCGTCGTCGGCGGAATCTTCCGCAGCCAGACCGACGTATTCCTCTTCCTGGGGGCGACGCTGCTGGAGTTCTGCACCCAGTTGTCGCGCGCGTTTTTCGCGGTGCCGCTCTGGGTGCCCGCCGTCGGCTGGGCCGCCCTCGTCGGCGTCGTCGCCTTCCTGCTGCTGCGGCTGCTCGCCATGATCCGCACCCACCACCGCGCCCACGCCAACCTCGCCGCCGCCTACGGCAATGCCGACACCGCCCGACATGTCTTATTCCACTGCACCGACGCAGAAATCGGCGACCTCGCGCGCGGCGCGGACGCCGCCCTGCTCCGCCAATGGTCGGCCGAGAACCTGCGCTGGAAAATCATCCTCCATCGCTTCCCGCTGCCGTAGGGGCGGGCTGCCCTGGTTGCGACGGCGTCCCCCCTGGGAAATACGGAAAGCTATGTTCCCCAAGAGGGGGCGGTAACAGCCCCTCATAATGCCGACACGCCAGAAGCGTGCAGGTGGTGCGCGATCCCCGAAAAGAGGCGCGGCATTCCTGCCTGGGAAAGCCCCCGGAGGGGGCGTCGGACCATAGCCAGGGGTGGAGGGCGCGTTAGCGCCCGGAACCCCTGGGGGCGGGTTTCTGTTTTCCAGAGCCCTGCAAGGGCGGAAGGACCGTGGCCAGGGGTGGAGGGAGCGCCGAAGGCGC
>JAEEXV010000095.1 GCA_016287975.1 Lentisphaeria bacterium
ACCTCGGCCTCCGAGGCGATCTTGCCCTTCACGATCTTCTCGCGGAAGTGCGCGATGGCGTCGTAGTCCTTCCAGGTGTCGAGCTCCTCTTTGGTGCGGTAGCTGGAGGCGTCCGACGGCGAGTGGCCGCTGGTGCGGTAGGTGACGACGTCGAGCAGCGCGGGGCCCTTGCCGTCGAGCAGCAGCGCCTTCTGGCGCTTGACGGTGTCGATGATCGCCAGCGGATCATAGCCGTTGACGCGCTCGGCCCACATCTGGTCGGGGTCGACGCCGGCGCCGATGCGCGCGAGCTGGCCGAAGCCCATGGTCTCGCCGAGGTAGCCCTTGTCGGAGCCGCCTGCCGTCTGTCCGCCCATGCCGTAGGCGTTGTCGGAGCAGTTGAAGAGGATCGGCAGTCCCTTGTAGCCCTTCTCCTTCCACAGGGTCTTGAACTGGCCCATCGCGGAGAACATCAGGCCTTCCCAGACGGGGCCGCAGCCGAACGACGCGTCGCCGATGTCGCACAGCACGATGCCCTTCTGGTCATTGACCAGCTTGAAGAGCGCCGCGCCGGGGGCGATCGGGCCGCTGCCGCCGACGATGGCGTTGTTCGGATAGATGCCGAACGGGGTGAAGAAGCAGTGCATCGAGCCGCCCCAGCCCTTGTTGAAGCCAGTGACGCGCGCGAAGATCTCGGAGTAGGCGCCGTAGATCAGGAAGAACTTGGCCAGTTCCTTCACGGTGTCGCACTTGCAGTGCGCCTGCACCACCTTCAGGGTCGCGCCGCCGAAGAACTCCTCCATGATCTTCTGCAGGGCCGCGTCGTCCAGTTTGCGGATCGCGGAGAGGCCCTTGGCGAGGATCTCGGAGTGCGAGCGGTGGGAGCCGAAGGTGAAGTCATTGATGTCCAGGCAGTAGGCCGCGCCGACGGCGGTGCATTCCTGACCCAGCGACAGGTGCGCGGGGCCTGGATGCTTGTACTCGACGCCCTCGAAGACGCCGTGCAGCTTGATCTCGTTGATGATGGTCTCGAACTGGTGGCAGACCTTCATGTCGTGGTAGATCGCCAGGAAGTCGTCCTTGGTGAAGATCTTCTTCTCCTCGGCGAGGGTCTTCTTGTACTGGCAGACGGGGATGGACTTGAAGTCAATCGAACCTGGCTTGAACCAGTCTTCGGGGGTGATGGTGAGGCACTTGGTCATGTTTTCTGCTTCCTTCTTTGCTGTGGTTTATGCGTGAATGACAGTATCCTTGACTGCTTCCGAAATCGTGGGATGCGGGAAGATGGTGCGCAGCACCGTCGCCTGCGTGAACTCCTGCCCGACGAAAGCCGACGCCGCGCAGATGAACTCGCCGCCGCAGCCGCCGATCGTGTGCACGCCCAGCACTTCGCCGTACTTCTCGCCGACCAGCACCTTGACCGTGCCGGACTTGCCCGCGTAGTCCACCGTGAAGCGCCCCGCGACCGCCATCGGCTGCACCAGTTTCCTGTAGGCGATGCCCTTGGCCTTGAGTTCCTGCTCGGTCGCGCCGACCTGCGCGACCTCGGGATGGGTGTAGACCACCGACGGAATCGCCTTGTAGCTCATGCGGTCCGCGACGCCGAACATGTTGTTGACCGCGACGATGCCCTCGCGGGTCGCGACATGCGCCAGCAGCACGCGCCCCGTGACGTCGCCGCACGCCCAGATGCCAGGCACCGAGGTGCGCCCGAAGTCGTCGGTGACGATGCCCTTGCGGTTCATGTCGACCTTGAGTTCCTCCAGGCCGAGGCCCGCGGTGACGGCGCGTCGGCCAGTGGCGTTGAGGACGTAGTCGCCAGTGACGGTGCACGGCTTGCCCTCGGGGTCGGTGTAGTGCAGGGTCGAGCCCTCGACCTTGACCACCTTGCAGTTGAGGTTGATGACGATGCCCGCCTTCTTGAGTTCCGCCTGGAGTTTCTGGCCGATTTCGTCATCGACGACAGGCGCGATCTTCGGCATCATCTCGACGATGGTGACCTTGGCGCCCGCCGTCGCGAAGAACGAAGCGAACTCCAGTCCGATCACGCCGCCGCCGATGATGACCAGCGCCGCAGGCGCCTTGTCCAGCGCGAGGATGCCAGTCGAATCGAGCACCTTCGGGTTGTCCTTGAGGCCTGGGATCGGCGGGCACGCAGGCACCGAGCCAGTCGCCACCAGGATGTTCGCGCCCTCGTAGACCTTGCCGCCTGCCTCGACCTTGCCAGGCGCCACGATCTTCGTCGCGGCCTTCACGACCTCGACCTTCGCCGCCTTCAGCAGCCCGCCGACGCCCTTCACGAGCTGCGAGACCACCTGCTGCTTGCGCGCCTGCACCTTCGCCATGTCCAGCTTCGCGCCGCCCGCGACCTCGATGCCGTAGCGCCCCGCGTCCTCGCAATCCTCCAGCGCCTTGGCGCTGCGCAGGAAGGTCTTGGTCGGGATGCAGCCGACATTCAGGCAGGTGCCGCCCAGTTCGTCCTTCTCGAAGAGCACCACGCTCTTGCCGAAATGGCGCGCCGCGTAGGCAGCCGCCTCGTATCCGCCAGGACCTGCGCCGATGACCATCAAATCGTACATTCTTGCTTTCTCCTTAGTTCAATCTATCCTTTTGAATCCCTTGAAACTCTTCGAAGAATCCCCCCTCCAAAGACCCGCCTTCCTATTTTGCGATGCAGATGAGCTCGAAGTTCTCGATGTTGGCGGTGAGGGCCTGCAGGAAGCGGGCGCCAGGCGCGCCGTCGACGACCATGTGGTTCATGGTCAGCGAGAACTGCATGTAGTCGCGGTAGGCGACGGAACCGTCGGCCTGGCGCACCGCGCGCAGCAGCGTCTTGCCGACGCCGAGCATGGCGATCTGCGGGGCGGAGATGACCGGCGTGAAGTTGACGATGCCGAAGGAGCCGAGGTTGGAGACGGTGAAGGTGGCGCCGCTCATGAGGTCCGGCGCCAGGTTGCCGGCGTTCGCGGCCTTCGCGAGGGCCTTGACCTGCTTGCACATCTCGGCGAGGCTCATCGTCTCGGAGTGATGGAGCACGGGCACCAGCAGGCCCTTCGGGGTGTCGCAGGCGAAGCCCATGTTGACCGCGCTGTGCAGACGCACGACGTTGTTGGAGAACTCGCCGTTGAGTTCCGGGATCTGCTGGAGGGTCTTGATGACGGCGTACATCACCATGTCGCCGATGTTGATGTTCGCCAGCCCGAGCTTCTCGCCCTGCGCCTTGATGCGCTTGCGCAGGTCGAGCAGCCCCGTGACATCCGCCTCGGCGTTGAGGGTGTACTGGGCCATCGTCTGCAGGGATTCCTGGAGGCGCTTGGCGATGATGCCGCGGATGCGGCTGAAGGGCTTTTCGGTGACGACGTCCTCGCCCGCCTTCGCGGTCGGCGCGGCGGCCTTCGGGGCCTCCGCCTTCGGAGCCGCTTCAGGAGCCTTCGCGGCTGGCGCGGCGGCAGGCGCCACGCCCTTCGCGAAGTTCTCGATGTCCTCGGCGGTGATTTCGCCGCCCGCGCCAGTGCCTGTCGCGGGGGCCTTCGCGCCCGCCGCGACCATCGCCGCCGCAGCAGGCGTGAGGTGCGGGCTGGTCTGGTAGGCCGCCGCCACGTCGCATTCCATGATGCGCCCCTGCGCGCCGCTGCCCGCGATCGCGCCCATCACGAACGGATGCTCGGCGACGAACTTGCGGGCGCGCGGTGAAAGCGGGCCAGTCGATTCGGCGACCGCAGGAGCCGCCGCCGCAGGAGCCGTCGCCGCGACAGTAGCCTCGGCCTTCGGGGCCTCCGCGGCAGGAGCGGCGGCAGGAGCCACGCCGCCTGCGAGATAGCCAGAGACGTCCTCGCCAGGTTCGCCGACGATGCAGATCGGGGTCAGCACGGGGATCAGGTCGCCCGCCTTGCCGATCAGCGCGAGCACCGTGCCGCCCGCCGTCGCCTCGACCTCGATCGAGGTCTTGTCGGTCTCGGCGTCCGCGATGATGGCGCCCTTCTCGATCTTGTCGCCGACCTTGATCCGCCAGCCTGAGAGGATGCACTCCTCGACCGAGTTGCCCGCCTTCGGCATCACGATCGGCGTGCCGCCAAAGCCCTTGCCGCCCGCCGCAGGAGCCGCGGGGGCCGCCGCAGGAGCGGGGGCCGCCTCTGCCTTCGGGGCCTCGGCCACAGGGGCCGCGGGGGCCGCCGCGCCAGCCGTGAAGGCGGAGATGTCCTCGCCCGCCGCGCCGACCACGCAGATCGGCTTCAGCACTGGAATCAGTTCTCCTTCATTGCCCAGCAGCGCGAGCACCGTGCCGCCTTCGGTCGCCTCGACCTCGATCGAGGTCTTGTCCGTCTCCGCATCCGCGATGATGTCGCCCTTGGCGATCTGGTCGCCGACCTTGATGCGCCACTTGCTGAGGATGCATTCCTCGACCGAGTTGCCTGCCTTCGGCATTACGATTGCATTTGCCATTGCTTTCTCCTGGTTGTTTGGTTCACGTTCGTGATGACTCTGCACTCAAAAAAGAAATGCTCTATCCCCCCTCCATCTTATCTCTTGAATCCCTTTGATCCCTTGAATCCCTCAAGCGATGATGACCCGCGTCCCCATTTCAGTGAGGCGGTGCCGCAGCGTGTCGCTCAAGTCATCGGTCACCAGGATGTCGACATCCGACACCCGCCCCGTGTTGATGAAGGAGTTGACCCCGATCTTGCTGTGGTCCGCCAGCAGGATCACCTGCCGCGCACGAGCGCCGATCAGACGCTTGGTGTACGCCTCGTTGGGGTCGCTCGTCGAAAGCCCGTCCGCCAGCGTCAGCCCCATCGTGCCCAGAAAGGCCTTCTCGACCGACACCTGCTCCAGGACCAGCCCAGACAGCGGCCCCACCAGCGTCCGCGACAGCGCGCGGAACTCGCCCCCCGTCAAAATCATCCGATGACCAGTCTCCATCAGCACCGACGCCGCCATAAGCGAGTTCGTCACAATCGTCAAATCGTGCTTCTGCCCCAGCAACTTCGCCAGCGCCAGCACCGAACTGCCCCCGTCCAGGTAGATTCGGTCGTGATCCTCGATCAACTCCAAGGCCGCACGCGCAATCCGCGCCTTCTCCTCCCCCTGCTGCGATTCCTTGTCGCTGAAAATCTGCTCCGACGCCAGCGCGGGCTTCAACGACGCCCCACCGTGAAAGCGGGACAGCATGCCCTTGTCACGCAATGACGCCAAATCCCTCCTCAACGTCGCCGCCGACACCCCCAGCGACGAACTCAACTCCTGCACCGACAAGGCGTCAGAACGCCCCAGCAACGCCAAAATGCGCTGCTCGCGCTCCGCCGTCAATAACCTGTGTCGCTTCGCTGCCATTGAGCATTTATGCGTGAATCCATGAGCAAATCTGCGCATTTCTGCGCATTCGCTCAAATATAATCCCTCCCACGCATTCTGCCACCGCAGAATGCGGAAAAATGCAATTCTTTCCCTCGTTTTTCCTGCCCGTCATGCAGTCAGATCCCGGAAGGAGGGTTCACTGGCGTTCTGGCGGCCCAAATCGCTCCTCCACTTGTTCAGCGCTTCACGCAGGGGCGTCTTGGTCGTTCGCACGGCCTCCTTTTCGGCATGGATCATCTCATTACCCTACTTGTCCATTCCACGTTCATCCGCCATCACGGCGTCCCCTCTTCCGTTAAAGTCAATACATGATCACCTCGCACCCCTTCGGAAAGGATTCGTCAAAAAAACCAGCGGATCTAGGTACCATTGCCGTCTTCAGGTTCTCGCACTCCGTAAAGGCATGATTCCAAATGGTATCAATCCCTGAAGGAATGATGACGATACGAAGGCTATTGCATCGGCAAAACGCGTCTCCAGCAATATCCGTGAGACTGTCCGGGAAAATGACCCTTTCCAAAAAAGGCATGTCCTGGAAGGCATAGTTGTCTATGTCAGCAATCCCCTCCTCCAAAATCAATGTTCTGACACCGCTGCCTGAGAAAGCATCACGTCCAATTTTACGAACACTGCCAGGAATGATGACACCTGTAAGTCCCGTACACCCTACGAAAGCGCGATCGTAAATTTCCGTGACAGAATCCGGGATTTCGACGCCCGTCAAACCCGCACAGTCCATGAATGCTTCAAAACTAATGATCTTGACGCCAAAAGGGATTCGGAAATGACCGACGGCATTTCTATGAAAGCACAACACTGAATCCTCCCTGCAGAACAATGGCTCTTTCAGTCCCGTGCAACCATGAAAAGTATTGCCAGAAGAAAAAGCGTAGGGCGAGAAAGAGACGCGTGTCAGTCCCGTGCAGCCCTCAAAGGCATAGCAACCAATTCGCACGACATTGTCCAGTATGGCGATGCTCGTCAGCCCTGAGCAGCCCGAAAAGGCTTTGTCACCAATGATCGTGAGGTCTTTCGGAAAGACGATGCTCGTCAGTCCCGTGCAGCCTCGGAAGGCGCTTTCTCCGATTTTCGTGACACTGTCTAAAGAGACCTTCCTTGAACCCACGAACAAACAGTCTACTCCCCATTGGACTGAAACGCCAATGGTTCCGCCTGGGGAATTCGAGGCAAAAGAGACGCTTGTCAGCCCCGTGCAGCCAGAGAAGGCTTCATCGCCGAGTCTTTTAACCCCGGTCGGAATGGCGATGTTCGTCAACCTCGTACAGTCCGAGAATGCTTTGTCGCCAATGGCCGCGAGGTCTTTCGGAAAGACGACACCCGTCAGTCTCGTGCAGCCAATGAAGGCCTTGTCGCCGATTTTCGTGACGCTGGCTGGGATGACGACACTCGTCAAATCTGTGCGTCCGGCAAAAGCCCCTTCCCTAATTTCGGTCATGCCGTCAGGAAGCACAATGTTGGACGAAGTCTTCGTCATTTTCGGATCCCGCAGAAGCGCCCTTCACCAATGCACCCGGCATGCGCCCCCGTATTCGGGGCTGTCGTCGACAGACGCGAGTTCTTCACAAACATCCCGATTCGACTCCAAATCCCGATGCCCTTCGCGTTGCTTTGCCATCCGGAACTCAACCGCATCCAGATTGCCGTCTGCATATTGCCCGATTCCGCATGAATGTTTCGCGTATGCGCTGTTCCCCAAGAGGATCGGTTCTGAAATCTGGCATCCCGGCTTTCCGCAACGCCTTCTCGCCTTCACGCCGACTCGAACTATCGCCTTCTCGCCTTCCCGCCGGCTCAACTATGCCGCCTCGGTAATTAGGCAGTTATCGACCCTCATGGGGAAAAGCGCGTTCGCGTAAAATGGAAAACAGAACTATGTACTTACAATAACACTTTTTTGCCGTTTTACCACTGTTCTCCTAGAACCGTAAATATGTCCAGTTCATGGCTTCAACTCCAAACCCATGATTGTCTGCAAGCGATCCCTCCGTGCCTGGTGTTGGGCGACTATATTAACATTTAGAGACGATTTCAGTCATCCTAAACTGCCTTGGGAAACAGAACCGTTCCATTCCAGGAGTCCCCCCATGTTCGACCGCTACACCACGCACGCCCTGTGGGACAATCCCGCAGAGATTCCGTTCACGCTTCCCGCCGACGCCGCCACCGAGGAGCATTTCCTCAACCATGACGGCGGCATCGACCGCATCGGCGACATCGTCCGCCCGTCGGTCACCTGGTATCCCGTCAGCGGGTCAGGGCCGCACCCCGCGGTGCTGGTCAGCCCTGGCGGCGCCTATAAGTACCTTGCATACAATCATGAAGGACAGGACATCTGCCACTGGTTCAACTCCATCGGCTTCTCGGCCTGCCTCCTCAAGTACCGCTGCCCCGACCGCCGCGAGGCCGCCCATGCGGACGCGGCGCGCGCGATCCGTTGGATGCGCTTCCACGCGGCGGAACTGAACATCTCGCCAGACCGCATCGGCGCGATGGGCTTCTCCGCGGGCGCGCATTTGACCGCGACTCTCGGCGCCTACGCCAACCCCGTCCCGTACGAGCCGAAGGACGCCCTCGACCAGTTGTCCTGGAAGCCGAACTTCCTCGCGCTCATCTATCCCGCCTATCTCGCCGACATGCAGCTGAACCCCGCGCCGGAGTTCCGCATCGACGCCGAGGTCCCGCCGACCTTCCTGCTGCAGGCGGAGGACGACGCGATCCAAGTCGAGAACGCGCTCGCCTGGTATCTCGCGCTGAAGCGGGCGGGCGTCCCCGCCGAAATGCACCTCTACGCCAAAGGCGGCCACGGCTACGGCATGCTGCGCCGCGGCAATCCCATCAACAACTGGGGCGCCCTCGCCGCCCGCTGGTTCCGGGAACAGGCAGGCATCTGACCATGACTTCCACCGCCCTCCCCCGTCTCTTGGCGCTTGCCGTCGCGCTCGCACTCGCCTGCCTCCGCGCCGCGCCACAGCCGGCGGAGGATTGGATCTCCCACGGCATCCCGCGTCAACTGACCTCAGGCCCTGGCAACGACCTCGAGCCCGCCATCGCCCCCGACGGCCGCATCGCCTACCAGAATGACCATGGCGGCGGCATGCGCATCCTCGTCCTGGATCCCTCAACCGGCGCCACCACCCAGGTCGCGGGCGGTCAGGCGCCCGCCATGGCGGCCTATCCGGCCTGGATGCCCGACGGCGGACTCGTATATTGCCTGAGCCGCCCTGACGGCACCGTCGCCGCGCAGGCCCCGAACTTCGGCGACATCGGCTGCAATCTGTGGCTGTGGCGCAATGGCACGCATACCCGCCTGACCCAGGGGCGCTGGCGGGACATCACCCCTGCTGTCGCCCCCGACGGGCGCCATGTCTGGTTCTCGACCACGCGCGGCCGCTCCTACGTTGGGGAGGGTTCACACCTGGCTTGCATCGACCTGGAAGACGGCTTGAAAGTACAAGAGTTCCGCGGGGAGGCCTTCGCCAGCAGCCATGCGGCGGTCTCGCCCGCCCTCTCGCCCAAGGGCAGGCTCGTGGCCTGGGCGGAGCTCGACAGCCCCAACGGCCTCTGGAAACTGCATCTGGCCTCGGTCGACGCCCCAAACTACGGCCTGGGCCTCACCCCGCGCAAAATGTGCTGCTACGCCCCACGCTGGTCGCCCGACGGACGCTTCATCGCCATGACCGCCTTCCGCCAAGGCGACCCTGGCTGGGGCATCTGGCTCCTCGAACCCAGGACCGGACTGCTCGCCCGCATCGACACCCGCAAGGGCAATGCCAAGAACCCAGTCTGGACGCCGGACGGCAAGTCCATCGTCTACGAATGCAACGCCACCGGCTCCTACCGGCTCTACCAAGTTGAGGTGCGGCCGCATCCGCCGCGCGCCACGCCCCAGCCGACCTGCCACTATGAGCCTGCCACCGCAACCGCCAGCCTATTGCGTGGCGCCGACGGCGTCCTCCGGTGGCGGACCGCCTCAGGCGAGACGCAGACCGCCTCCCGCACGAAAGGCCAGGGCTTCCGCCTCCTCGCTCCAAAAGGCATCGACTTCGGCGAGCGAATCTTCTATGTGCGCGGCCGCTTCCGCCTGGATGCGCTCCCCCGCGACTCGCAGGCCGCCGTCCTCGTCTCCGCCTTCTATCCCTTCTCCACCTCGCCCGCCTGGCAGGTCTTCCTCAACTCCAACCATAAACTGCGCTTCGCCTCGCGAACGCCCGCTGGCGACTACATCGACGTCACCAGCAGCGCCGCCTTGCGGATGAACAAGGAATATGAGTTCGTCTGCGTGCACGAGCCGAATGGCCACACCCACCTGCTGGTCAGCGGCCAGCCCGCCGTCGCGGCCCTCCTGCCGCCGAGCGGACCGCATCTCCAGGCGCAGGAACTGACCTTCCAGGCCGCCAAAGGCGGCGGCTTCCCCTTCCGCGGCACCCTGCTCTCCCTGGAATGCGGCCTGGGCTTCCCCGCCGACATGCCCCACCCCAAGACCCTGGCGCAACTCTTTGAGATCGAGGATCGCCCATGACGAACCGCCTAGTCCCCGCAGTCGCCGCCCTGCTCCTCTTCGCCGCGCTGTCCAGCCAGGCCGAGCCGCCCCACCCGCTCGAAATCATCGCGCTTGTCGACCATTATGACTTCGTGGGGCCGCTCGACCCCGCCCGCCGAGGCCACTTCCTCTTCGACACGGAGACGCCGGAGGGCTGCGCCAAAATCCTCGACCATGTCCTCGAGACTGGCGCGCGCACCATCCTCTGGCGGCCTGAGGCGGGCGCCATGATGCGCTACCACAGCCAGGAGGAGAGTTTCCTGCAGCGCATCGGCATGGACAAGCGGCGGCTGATCCTGAACTCCAGCCCCTACTGCTGGGTCCGCTATGCGGAGACGAAGGTCGACGTGGTGCGCGACAGCCTTCGCCAAATCCGTCAGCGCGGACTGGTCTGCGGACTCCACTGGCCCTTCGAGGAGATACATTCTCGGGGCTGGACCATCGGCGCCTTCAACCTCGAACATCCGCAGTATTGGTGCGTGAACCACGCGGGCTTCCCCTGGCCAGGTCGCACCAGCCTCGCCTTCCCCGAGGTCATGGAGCATAAACTGCGGATTGTCGATGAAATGCTTGCCATGAAACCCCAGGTGCTCTTCATCGACACGTGGCGCAGTGGCGGCTGGGGCCCCCACCAGGAATATGTCGAGCCGCAGGTGGCCCGCTGGCGGAGACTCCATGGCACGGAACCGCCCGCCCCCAATGACCTGGCGTGGTGCGAACACGCCGTCGAACCCACGATGCAGTGGTACCGCCTCCTGCGCGCGCGCCTCGACCGCATGACGCCCCGCCCGCGCCTCCTCGTCGGCATCCAGCCCGTCGGCAAGGACGGCTCCCGAGACCAGCTCCTGCGCCAATACGGCGTCGACTGGCCGCGCCTGGTGGACGAGGGGCTCGTCGATGGACTCGTCGTCATGAGCGTCAACTGGAACCGCCGACGCCCCTGGGAGAGCACCCGCGAAATCTACCAGTCGATCATGCGGCGGTGCGCGGGCAAATGCCAGGTCTTCTTCCCCGTCCAGGCATACCACTTCAACCACAAGGGCCTCCGCGACTACGCGGCGGCCACTGGCCTCACGCAGGCCGAAGTCGCCGCGCGCCTCCTCCAGATCACCCGCGAGGCTGGCGGCGCAGGCGTCGTACTTGAATGCGTCGACTACCGCAACTATCCCCCCGAGGTCATGCAGGTGCTGCGGGACGAAAGCCGGAGGTAGCCGCAGAGACTGCGGGCCGAGAACGGCCCGCCACAGAACACGCGCGCCTCCCCGCCGGCGGCACCGAACTGGCCGCGCCCGTTTATTGGAAATCGCGGACGGCCTGGATGGCGGCCGCGAGGATGGCGTCGCCTGTGCCGGGCGCGAAGTCGGAGCCGCGTTCGGTCTCGTAGCCGCCATGGGGGAACTGCGAGGCGAGTGCGAGATAGCCCTCCTGGCCGCCAGTCAGCGAGACGAGCACTCCGTTCGGGCAGGCGGCGTTGAACGCCAGGCCGACTTGCGAGAGCGGCTCGAAGGGGATGCCGACCAGCACGCTGTCGCCGAGGCGCAGCAACTGGATGGGGATCGCGGGATCGACGGTGTCGGGATAGCGCGCGCTGATGTCGTAGCGGTAGAGTTCGGCGGCGAGCGCATCGTTGTAGGGGGCCTTGGGATCCCTGCTTGCGGCGGCGAGCGCCGCCTGCCAGCGCGCCTCGCGCTGCGAGCGGTCGTAGTTGTCGAGGCGCGAGATGTGGCACGTCACCTCCACCAGTTTCGTCTCCAATCGGAACTCCGGGGCGGGACGGAAGCGCAGGTCGTTGAGGCGGATGGCGCGGGCCAGCGTCTCGCCCAGGTCCTCGCGCGAATCCCCGGCGCGGCGCATCGGCACCACGTCGCCTGCCGTCCCCAGGAGGAAGAAGCCAGGGCAGTCGAAGATGCGTTGCACCGCGGCCTTGAAGTAGCCTGGATAGTCACCTGAGAAGGCGTATTGGTTCTGGCCGCCGGAGACGGGATGGCAGCTGTAGCGGCCGAGGATGGCGACGGGCTTGCCGTCCGCCAGGTAGCGCCACACAGAGAAGGTCTCGTCGATCCGCTGGAAATCGTATTTGTCCGCCTTGCCCCTGGGCCAGGTGTAGTTGGTCTCGACGAGCCCCGTCGCCTTGTTGACGGGGCGCCGATTGAAGGCTATGCCCGAGACAGGGATCGTCACCTGCTCCAGCGTCACCTCGCGCAGACTGCCCAGCGCCTGCTCGACGCACCGCTCCAGGCGCTCCATCCAGAACTCATAGTAGTGCTCCTGCGACTGCGGATACCAGCCCAGTTCCAGGCCGCCCGCGGCGGTCACGCCGAACCCCGCCAGCGCCGGGCAGAAATGCGAATGCGAACACGACAGCCAGATGTCGGGATAGGCGATGCCGAACTTCGCCTCCAGCGCCGCGTAGATCTTGCACGCCGTGTCCATGAAGACGCCGATCATGTCCGCCGTGACCAGCAACACGCGACGCCCGTCCTGCTCCAGCGCCAGGACGCCGACCTCCACTGGGCTCTCGATCCCGTCCGCCCGCTGGTTCCGCGCGCCGTAGCCATGCAGGAACACTGGAAAATCCGGGATTACATCCACTTTCGCACAACCCAGCCGAAGCATCGCGATCTCCTTTTCCAATTCAATGGGTTTCGTTTTTATTCAAGGCGCAGTTCCCCAAGAGGGCCGGTAACAGCACCTCATAATGCAGACACGCCAGAAGCCTGTGGGTTGGGCGTGATTGATGAAGCGGACGTAGCCACGGCGTCCCGCCGTGGCGGGCGGGTGAGCCACACAGGGTTTGCAATGGGGCGGCGAAATCGTTCGCTGCGTCGCTCGCCGGGGGGACCACGGCGGGACGCCGTGGCTACCATTTTCG
>JAEEXV010000096.1 GCA_016287975.1 Lentisphaeria bacterium
AGAAGGGATAGAAGGGATAGAAGGGATAGAAGGGATAGAAGGGATAGAAGGGATAGAAGGGATAGAAGGGATAGAAGGGATAGAAGGGATAGAAGGGATAGAAGGGATAATGGCGGGCGGAAGGGGTGCTTATCCCTTGAATCCCTTTGATCCCTTGAATCCCTTTGATTCCTGCCTATCCCTTTTCGGTGGCCTCCTGGCGCACGAGCGAGGCGAGTGCGAAGAGGGCGAGGACATTGGGGAGGACCATGAGCTGGTTGAAGAGGTCCTGGAGTTCCCAGACGAGGTCGTTCTTGGCGACGGTGCCGAGGAAGATGAATGCGACGCCGAGGCAGGAGTATACGATGGTGGCTTTGGGGCCGAAGAGGTATTGGAAGTTGACTTTGCCGAAGTAGTTCCAGCTGAGGATGGTGGAATAGGCGAAGAATAGCAGGCAGATGGCGACGAAGATGCCCCCTGCGGTGGTGCCCGCGAGGGATGCGAAGGCCGCCTGGACGAGGTTGGTCTTGGTGAGGCCCGAGGCGGCGAGGGTCTCGCTCCAGGTGGCGCCGTCGGCGTGGGCGAGGGGCCCGTTGCCCGAGTAGATGGTGGCGAGGACGACGAGGGCGGTCATGGTGAGGGCGATGAAGGTGTCGAGGAAGACGCCGACCATGGCGGTGACGCCCTGGTCATGGGGGCGCCTGACGTTGGCGAGGGCGTGGGCGTGCGGGGTGGAGCCCATGCCCGCCTCGTTGGAGAAGAGTCCGCGCTTGACGCCCTGGCTGACGGCGGTCTTGAGGGCATGTCCGATGCCGCCGCCGATGAGGGCCTCAGGAGTGAAGGCGTAGCGGAAGATCATGCCGAAGACGCCGGGGATGGTGTTCCAGCGGCAGAGGAGGATGACGAGCCCTCCGACAATGTAGAGGGTCGCCATGACGGGGACGAGTTTCTCGGTGACGGCGACCAGGTGCCGCACGCCGCCCAGAAAGACGACCAGGGACAGCGCGGCGAGGACGATGCCGATGTAGATCGAGGGGACGCCCAGGGCGTTCTGGCAGGTCTCGCCGATGGAGTTGGACTGGACCATGCAGCCGATGAAGCCCAGGGCGATGACGGTGGCGACGGCGAAGCAGACGGCGAGGAAGGTGCCGAAGGCGTTGGGGAAGGCGCGCTTGAGATAGTAGACCGGGCCGCCGTGGATGCTGCCGTCGGGAAAGGTGGCGCGGGTCTTCTGGGCGAGGACGGCCTCGGCGTAGATGGTGGCCATGCCGAAGAAGGCGACCACCCACATCCAGAAGATGGCGCCCGGGCCGCCCGTCAGGATGGCGCCTGAGGCGCCGACGATGTTGCCCGTACCGATCTGCGCGGCGACGGCGGTCGCGAAAGCCTGGAAGGAACTCGCGCCGCTGGCGTGGCGCTTGCCGTGGAGGCTGAAGTCGCCGAAGACCTGGCGCAGCCCCTCGCCGAAGCAGCGCACCTGCACGAAGCGGGTGCGGAATGTGAAATAGAGGCCCGTGCCCGTCAGGAGCAGGATGAGCACATAGTCGGAGAGGCAGCTGTTGACTTGCTGGACAAGATGGAGGAGCGTGGACATGGGTGGAAGACAGTGGGAATGCGGGACGGCTGGACGCCTGGGGTGAAGGCGCGGGCCTTATTTCCACTCCTGGCGGCGCTGCTGCTGGGGGCCCTGGGCGAGGAGCCCTTCGAGATGCGCGCGGAGGCCTTGTGCGACGGGGGTGGCGGGGGCGGCGAGGCCTGCCTCGGCGAGAGTGCGGTTGTCGTAGATGCGGTGGCAGAGGAAGGGGCGGTCGCCAGGATGGGCGGCGAGGTGCTCCTCGCGCGGGATGCTGCGCACCTTGAGTTCCTGTCCGAGGGCTTCGGCGAGGATGCGGAAGTATTTGCGGGATTCGAGGATGTCGGGGCCTGCGGCGTGGAAGAGGCGGCGGTCGGCCCTGGGGTTGCCGAGGGCGCTGGCGACGAGGCGCCCCAGGTCGTCCGAGAGGATGGGCTGCTGGAGGTCGTGGCCGCCGTCGACGAGGGAGATGGGCTCGCCGCGCTTCAGGCGCTCGGGCAGGCTGGCGTCCCTGCAGTGGCACGGATAGCAGCCCAGGAGCGAGGTGGGGCCGTAGATATGGCAGGGGCGGAAGGCCGTCCAGGCGGCGTCGCCCGCCTTGCCCGCGAGGAGCATCTCCTCGCACTGGCGCTTGCGCCAGCCGTAGGCCTGGAGGCCGTGGTCGTCGTCGGCGAGGGTGGGGGCGTCCTCGGGCTGCGGGAAGCGGCGCGCCTCGGGGCGGAAGACGAAGTCGGTCGAGATGAAGACGAGCTGCGCGAAGTGCCCGCGCAGGCAGTCGAGGGCGAGGGCGAAGGCCTCGGGGGTGTAGCAGACGGCGTCGACGACGGCGTCGTAGTCTTCGGGATGCGCGAAGGCGGCTCGCATGGCGGCCGCGTCGGTGCGGTCGACGGCGATGGAGCGGACGTCGGCTGGGACGGGGCGCTGGGCGCGGGTGACGATGGTGACGTCATGGCCTGCGGCGACGAGGGCGCGTCGGATGGCGCCGCTGACATGGCCAGTGCCGCCGAAGAGGAGGATTTTCGACATGGTGCTACCGATGGATTGGGGAGTGGGAATGGGAATGCGGGGAAATATAATGGCGTGGCGGCGGATTTGCCGTCGAAAGGCGGCTTCGAGATGAGAGTAATGCGCAATTCTCCAAACGGGGTGGCAATCGCCGACCCGTTTGGGGAACAGAGCGATCTGGGAAGCCGCGCGTTCTACAATTCCGTGCGTCTGGCAGGGGGGAGGGCTTTTTGGTAGCCGGAGGGGGGTGCTCCGAAATGGCGTCGGAAGAGACGGGTGAAATAGTTGGAGTCGTCGAAGCCCGCCTGGGCGGCGGCCATGGTGACGTTCATGCCAGAGGCGAGATAGTGCATGGCGTCCTCGAGGCGGAGTCGGACGAGGAATGCCATGGGGGTCTCGCCAGTGGCGGCTCGGAAGTGTCGGGTGAAGGTGGCGTGGCCCATTCCAGCGCGTTTGGCGAGGTCTGGGATGGCGAGTCGCCGAGAGTGGTTTGCGGCCATGTAGTCGAGGCATTCGGCGAGTCGGTCGGGGCACTGCGGCGCGGGGGGCGGGAACTGCGCGTCCTCGGAGCGCAGATAGGCCTGCAGGAAAATGGGGAGCAGCTGCAGGAACGCGCCGTAGACGGAGAGCAGGGCGCCAGGGGCCTTCGACTGCTGCATGGCGAGCGCCTCCTTGAGCAGAAGGCGGGTGCGGGCGAGTTCCGCGTGGTCGAGCCGCAGGCGCGGGAAGTGCCCGAGGGCGCGGAAATATTCGGAGTCGGCGCGGAAGAGCGCGATGAAGCCAGCCTCGCGGTTGAGGTCGCGCAGGGGGATGGGCAGTTTGTCGAACTGGAACAGGACATTGACCAGCAGGATGTCCTTTTCCTGGCGGTAGCCATGCAGGGCGCCTGCGGGCGTGATCAGCACGTCGCCCGCCTGGACCAGGGTCTTCTCGAACTCGTTGTCATAGTATCCCTGGCCCTTCAGGACGATGGCGAACTCGGTGAACTCGTGGGAGTGCCAGCCCGCCGCCTCGCTGTTGGTGGTCTGGTAGAGGCGCAGGGGGCGTGCCAGATCGTCGAAGAACATGCTGGCCTTCAGGCTGCGCATCGGGGCGGCGGGCGGGAGGGGCCTCAGTTGTAGCGGGGCAGATAGTCGCCGTGGGCTTTGATGAGGTCGTCGCAGAGGGCCTTGATGCGGTCGATGGGGAGTTCGGCGGCGGTGTGGGGGTCGAGCATGGCTGCCTGGTAGATGTAGTCCCTGCGGCGGGTCAGGGCGGCCTCGATGGCGAGGAGCTGCACGTTGATGTTGGTCATGTTCAGGGCGGCGCACTGGACGGGGAGGCGTCCGATGTAGGAGCCGCGGATGCCCGAGGCGTCGGCGGTGCAGGGGACCTCGACGACGGCGTCGGCGGGGAGGTTCTCGATGAGGCCGTGGTTCAGGACGTTGCCGCCGAAGCAGTAGGGCTGGTTGGTGGCGATGGCCTCCATGATGCCAGAGCCGTATTCGCGGGACTTGGCGGCGTGGACGACGGGCTTGTCGTGGAGGGAGGCGTACTCCTTGGCCCAGCCTTCGCGCTGGTTGATGCAGCGGCGGGGGTATTCGTCGAGGGGGATGCAGTAGCGCTGGACCAGGTCGGGGTAGGCGGACTTGATCCAGTAGGGGGCGTATTCGGCGTTGTGCTCGCTGGATTCGGTGACGTAGTATCCGAAGTCGAGCAGCATCTGGAGGCGGACGAGGTTGGCGGAGAGGGGGTCCACCTTGCCGAGGTTGCGCTTCAGGTAGGCCTTGGCGTCGCGGCGGAGCTGGGGATACATGTCCTTGCCGTCCTTCTTGACTTCGAGAAGCCATGCCATGTGGTTGATGCCCGCGATCTTCTGGCTCCAGCCGAAGTCCTCCGGGAGCTGGTGGAGCTTGTCGTAGTTTTCCTTGAAGGAATAGGAGTAGTTGCCGAGGGTGTTGAGGAGGCTGGCGACGCAGACCTGGACGCTGTGGCAGAGGCCGACGGTGCGCACGGAGGTGCCGCGGAGCATGGCGCCCGTGAGCATGGCCATGGGGTTGGAGTAGTTGAGGAACCAGGCGTCGGGGCAGACGGCCTCGATGTCGCGGGCGAAGTCGAGCATGACGGGGATGGTGCGCAGGGCGCGGAAGATGCCGCCGATTCCGAGGGTGTCGCCGATGGTCTGGCGCAGGCCGTATTTCTTGGGGACCTCGAAGTCGATGACGGTGGAGGGCTCGTAGCCGCCGACCTGGATGGCGTTGACGACGAAGTCGGCGCCCTTGAGGGCGGCGCGGCGCTGGCGCGGGCCGAGGTAGCCCTTGAACTTCATGAGGCCCGGGCCAGTGTGCGCGTTCATGTTTTCGAGGATCTCGGTCGATTCGCGCAGGCGCTGCGGGTCGATGTCATAGAGGGCGACCTCCGCGTCCTGGAGGCTTTCGCGGAGCATGCAGTCGCCGAGGATGTTGCGCACGAAGATGGTGCTCCCCGCGCCCATGAAGGTGATTTTTGCCATGGTGAGAAGAATTATGGTGCTGGATGTTGCGTCGGCAGGCGGTGGCGCCGCCTTGTCGGGTTGCTAAAATGTAGCCGACATTGGAAGAATTGTGCGGGGCGGACGGGGATTTTTTCCACGCGTGCCGTTTCAGCCGCGGCTCCAGGGGCGCCTCGCCGTCCAGCGTCCACCGCGCAAAACGGGGGTGGCGCACGCCGCTTGCGCGGCCCCCGCCACCCCCGCCATATTTATCGCGGCCTCGCCAGGAGAGAGGCGGAGGGCTAGTACCAACTATGCGATGCGTAGGGGGACCAGCGGTACGCCCAGAATGGACTTGTATACGCGCTTGAAATCACCGTGAGTTCGGTTCTCTTCTTCTCGCTGTTCACATGGCCGTCGACATACGCCACGTTGCAGAGCGACGTGCCCCCGTGCGTGAAGTCGATCAGCATGTAATCGGCCTGGGAATTGTCGAAGCGCCAGCAGAGGCGCCCGATGACATTGGGGTTGCCCTGCTTGGAATCCGCGAGGCTGGCGGTCTTGCCAGGGTATTTCAATCGCGAAAGCAACGCGATCTTCTGAGGGGGGTTGGCGTTTGTAATCGCGTGCGGCATGCAGTTGATGCCATAGTGATATACGGCGGCGGCGTCCACGCGCGCATACTTGGACGTCACCCCCCATCCGCTGAGTTCCCTGCCTTTTTTCGCGGGGCACTGGAATTCGGGGATGTATGAGGCCTGGTCCTTGGCCGAGAAATAGCCCTTCAGCAGAAGGATGTGTCCCCAGTAGTATCCGACGCCGTTGATGGCAAGCGTGCCAGGGAACAGGATGTCGCCGTTGTCCATCTCGTACATGCTGGTGTAGAGCCGCAGCGTCTTCAAATTGTTGACGCAGTTGATGGTGCGCGCGCGGTCCCGTGCCTTGGACAGCGCGGGCAGCAGCATGGACGCCAGGATGGCGATGATCGCGATTACGACCAGCAGTTCAATGAGCGTGAAGACATTGCGTTTCATTTTGCGACCTCCGTTGTTTTCCAGTTCGACCAAGCCTTTCGTCCCCGATGGGATTCGCCTTGCGCGGGCATGGGGCGAGTTTTATTTGAAACTTGCATTTTAGTCGGATTGTGCATATTATAGTACTCAACGAACTGGTTAACAAGTTTGATTTCTTGCAAATAAACTAACAATTTGTGCAAAATCGTCTCCCGTCCGCCATGCAAAGTTGTGAAACGACCATGCAGAGCCGCATCTATGAGCTGCAGGACCTTCCCCGCAATCTGGATTTCCCGCTTCCCTTGAACGAGGTGGGATGGATGCCCCGCCACCGAAGTCCCGTGCAGACGCTGACCAAGTGCTTTGCGTGCATCTCCTTTAACTGGCGGAAATACTCCCTGGAGGCCCCCGCCGAGGCGACTTTCAGCGTGCATTATCCTGGCACCACGCTGGCCACGCCAGGCCTTCTGCACGACGAGGTCTTTTTTTCCTACAGCAGGGGATGCGAGCCGTGGCTTCGCGACCTGCTCAAGGGCGTGTCGTTCTTTCGGCTGCCTTTTGGCTACACGCCTGAGATCGCCGCGCTGTGCGTCTCGGTGCATGAGCGGCTGGGGCGTCTGCACGAGCCAGGCATGGCGGACAATCTGGACTTGCTGGCCCTGCAACTGGTGAACGCCTGCGTGCAGGCGGTCCGCGACTACACGGCGCCTGCCGACGGCAACGACAGGCGCATCCATGAAATCGCCGCACGGCTGAAGCATGGGGATCATCTGGACGAATTGATCCGCAAGCACAATTTCAGCCGCCGTGCCTTCTACTATGCCTGGAATCGGGTCTTCAAGATCTCGCCCAACAAGTTCCGCCAGGACGAGATGCTCAAGCAAGTGGAGCTGCTGCTGCGGCAGACCACGATGTCCGTGTCCGAGATCGCGTTCAACTGCGGCTTCAACAACGAGGCCTGCCTGTATCGCCTGTTCAAGCAGAAGAACGATTTGACGCCGACGCAGTATCGCAGGCAGAAGCAGAACATCGTGGCCCCCTGAAGGGGACGGCGTGGCGGCGCGGCCGTTTTTTCCGCGGGAGGAGGCGTCGGGCAGAGGTGGTTTCGGATTCCAATGCTACATTGAGGGAAGGCCGAGGAAGGGGGATTCGTCCGATCGTCTGTCGTCCGCCACCATAGGGAATAGCCATGAAACGTCTGTTGCTTGCCTTTGTCGCCGTATTGTCCCTGGCGCTGTTCGCCCGCGACGTCCGCCGCGTCGAGTTTGGTCGTGGGAAATGGGATTCGTCGCAGTGGATTCTGGTCAAGAGCCCGCGCTGGAGCCATTTTGGGGGATGGGTGCAGAAGGATGGGCACATCGAGAACGAGGTGCCCGCGGGGGTCGATGCGCAGACGCTGCAGGGGAAGCGTGCGGCGGAGACGTACACCTCGATGGTGTGGAAGGAGCCCGTCAGCGGGAATGTCGTGGTCAAGGCGAAGATGTCGTATGCCTACCAGATGGCGCCGCTGCTGGTGATTGCGCCCGAGCTGGGGAAGTCGGCGGAGGGCATTCCCGAGTACCGCGAGCACTGGGAGGTCGTGCTGTATGAAAAGGGGCTCAATGTGTGGCACCACGAGTACAAGGACGGCAAGCCCTTCTGGCACCTGGCCGCGCGGGCGGGCGGCGCGTTCGAGAAGGACAAGGTCTATGAACTGACGGTCACCATCGCCTTCTCCGCCAAGGGGTCGCGCGCGCCGTGCATCATCACCGTCGCCGCGAACGGCATCGAGTTCTCGTACCGCGAATTGAACCTCAAGCCAGGCAGGTACTATGTCGGCGTCACCGCGTGCGAGGGCGTCAACAGGTTCTATGACTTCACCATCGTGAAATAGGGCGATGGCGAGGCGCGGAGCGGAGTTCTGGGGGACGCTGGCGCTGCTGGTGACGGCCGCGATCTGGGGTCTGGCATTTGTGGCGCAGTCCAAGGGGATGGCGCATCTGCGGCCGTGCGGCTTCAATGCGGCGCGTTCGCTGCTGGGCGGCCTGGCGCTGGTGCCAGTGATCGCGGCGCTGGACTTGGTGGCGGGGCGGCGTCCGTCGTGGTTCGGGGCGGCGCGGAGCCGCCGCGAACGGCTGTGGCTGCTGGGGGGCGGGATGTCGTGCGGGCTGCTGCTGGCGGCGGCGAGCCTGGCGCAGCAATACGGGATCGCCTTCAGCACGGTGGGGAAGTCGGGGTTCTTGACGGCGCTCTACATCGTGATCGTGCCGCTGCTGGGGATGCTGACGGGGCGGCGCACTGGATGGTTCGTCCTGATGAGCGCGTTGATCGCGCTGGGGGGGATGCATCTGCTCTGCTTCGACGGCAGCGCGCTGCAATGGGGGGATGCGGCGCTGGTCGGCTGCGCGGTGCTCTTCTCGTTCCACATCCTGGCGATCGACCATTTTGCGCCAGGGAACGACTGCGTGCGGATGGCGTGCATCCAGTTTTTCGTGGCGGGGATGGTGTCGTTCTCGGCGGCGGTGCTGGCGCGGGAGCCGCTGGCGTGGGGGGCGGTGCGGGCGTGCTGGAAGCCGATCCTCTTCTGCGGGCTGATGTCGAGCGGGGTGGCCTATACCTTGCAGATGGTCGGGCAGAAATATGTCCATCCGACCGTCGCGAGCCTGCTGATGAGCCTGGAATCGGTCTTCGCGGCCCTCGGCGGCTGGCTGATCCAGGGCGAGCGCATGAGCGGACGGCAGCTCTGGGGGTGCGCGGCCATCTTCGCGGCGGTCGTGCTGGCGCAGTCGCCAATTGCAGCGTACGATCCTACCCGACAGCCCCGCGGCGAGTGAACCTCTTCGCGGCGGTCGTGCTGGCGCAGTCGCCAGTCGGGCGGCGATAGGTCAGCCTCGCACCCATGCGGGGCGTTCGTCCTCCTGGACGGGCAGGCCCAGGAGGCGGTTCGGTGCGGCGAAATATGTTCCGCCGTCATAGACGGCCTGGCCGCCTGAGATGACGGTGCGGGCGACGCGGCGCGTGGGATCGACAAGGATGACGTCGGCGTCCATGCCTGGGGTGAGCGTGCCTTTGCAGTGGTCGAGGCCGAGCATGGCGGCTGGTGCCGCGCAGACTTTGTGGAGGTATTCGGGGAGGGAGAGGATGTCGGCCTCGACGAGGGCGAGCCCGCGGTCGAGGAGATGGTTTCGCGGGAGGATGCCGGCGTCGGTGGCGAGGGCGGTGATGGTGAAGGAGCCGTCGGGGCTCTTGGCGGAAGCGAGGGCGGCGGAGACGCCCATGTTGCGTTCGGGAAGTCCGATGGAGCCGCCGGAAGGGGTTTCGCGGAAGTGCCGGAGCCCCTCGTCGTGCGGGAGGATGCGGTAGCGTCCGTCGACAGGGCCGCAGGTGACGACGGCGCCATCGGCGAGGGCGTCCTCGATGCCGTTTCGGTTGGGGGGGTAGCCCATGGCGGCAAGGGTGTCGCGGAAAGCGCGGGAGGCGGGGATGCCATCGGGGCTGAGGGCGGCGCCGATCCATCCATGGGAGCCGAGATTGGATTCGCTGACAATGGCGGGGTGGCGCTGGAGGGCGGCGAGGGCGTCGGCGGCTTCGCGCATGGGTTCGCCAGTGAGGACCCGTCCGTCGCAGTAGCAGTTGATGTGGGCGAGGTGGAGCGGGTTGTCGGCGGCGAGGTCGCAGATTTCAAGGCAGCCGTTGAGGTTGTCGGGGGTGTTGGTGGTGCCCGCGTGGATGGTGATGGGGATGCGCAATTCGTGGGCGACGGCGATGGCGCGGGCGGTGGCCTCTGGGGTGAAGGGTGCGTGGCCGCCGATGATCTTGATGCCGAAGGCGCCTTTCGCGAGGCCTGCGCGCATGGCCGCGCGGAGTTCGTCGGTCCCTGGGTTGTCGGTGTTGACGTTGCGGCCTGGCCAGATGGCGAAGAGGAAGAGGGTGTTGAGGCCGACGGGGCGGCGCGCGATGGCCGCTTCCGCCTGGGGCATGGAGATGCAGGCGTCGAGGGCGGTGGTGACGCCCGCCTCGACGAGCATGTTGTAGCCCTCGATGCTTTCTTGCAGATAGTGCGCGTGCGTGTCGATGAGACCTGGGAATACGAAGAGCCCTTCCGCGTCGATCTCGCGGCAACCCGCGGGCGGTGGAATCGAGCCGCAGGGGCCGCGCGCGGCGATTCGGCCGCCTTCCAGCAGGAGATCGCCAGGGGCGGCGGGGGTGTTGCTGTCGGCCACTTGGCCGTTGCGGATGAGAAGAGAAGAAGACATGATGGTGAATCGCTAAAAAACGCCGCACGGCGGCGGGGGTTATGCGTTGTGGGCGGCGGCGAGAGTGGCCTGGCAGCCTGCGGCGAGGCAGCCCCAATCGGAGTTGAGGGAGAGCCAGTCGATGCCGCGGCGTTTCCAGGCGGCGATGGTATCGGGGGCGGCTCCAGTGGCGGTGCCGAGGTATTTCCTGGCGGCTTTGATGCGGCGGGCGGCGTCGTCGATGATGGCGGCGATTTCGGGGCGGTCGGGTTCGTTGACGTGTCCCATGGAGCCCGAGAAGTCGCAGGGGCCGATGCAGACGGATTCGAGTTCGTCGATGGCGAGGATTTCGTCGAGGTGCTTCAAGGCGTCGATGTGCTCGAACTGGATGATGACCATGGGATCGGCGTCAGCCTCCTGGAGATACTGTTCGAACGGGGTCTGGCCGAAGCGGGTGCCTCGGCGCGGGCCGCATCCCCGAATGCCCTTGGGCGGATAGCGGCAGGCCGCGATGGCGGCGCGGGCCTCGTCGGGGGAGTTGACCATCGGGACAATGATGCCCGCAGGCGCCAAATCAAGGACTGGCTTGATGAGCCAGTGCTGGTTCCACGGGACGCGCACAAGCGGGGCGGCTCCGCTGGCGCGGAGGGCCATGATGTGGGCGAGGGTGGTCTCGATGCCAAGCGGGGCGTGCTCCATGTCGATCCACGTGAAGTCGAAGCCCATTTCGCCGAGGAGTTCGCTGACGGCGGGGTCGCTGAAGGTGACGACGCTTCCGACGCAGAGTTGCTTCGCCTGGAGTTTGCGGCGGAAGGCGGCAAGGTTGTTCATGCTCATAATGGAATCCATCCTGACGGGCGCGGAAAAACCAGGCACGGCAAAGCCATGCATGGGTTGACGGGTTCCAGTCGGTCAAGCCACGGTCGCAGGAGCGGAATAGGAATGCGCCCGAAAGACGGGCGACGAAGAGAATATAACCCGAATGCGGAAAATCGCAAGGGATGCAGATTGAAGGGGGGCGGTTCTGGCGCCTGATGCCTTTTACTGTCCAGCTCGGGCGGCGTCGTCGGAGGAGGGGGAAACGGCGATGGTGCGGGAGTAGGCGCGGGGGGGCTCGTGGAAACGCCGTCGGAAGGCGGCGGAGAAATAGTACTGGTTCCGGAAGCCGCAGGCGTGGGCGATCTCCTTGATGAGATGGCGGCGCGTGCGCATCATGGCGACGGCCTGGTCGAGGCGGAAGCGGATGAGCGCGGCGCGGATGGTCTCGCCGCATTCGCGGTGGAAGAGGCCAGAGAGATAGTTGGGGTTGAGTTTGAGGGTCTCGGCGATGTCGGCGACCGAGAAGTCGGGGTCGCTGTAGCGGAGGCGGATGAGGTTGCGTACCTGGTCGGGAAGGGTGGCGCCGCCGCCGATCTCGAAGTCGGAGAGGGCGATGGTGATGGCGCTGCAGAGGGCCTGCAGAAGGTGGTTGAGGTGGAGTTGGAAGATATGCTTGCCGTAGATGCGCTGGCTGTCGGCGTAGCGGTCGATCCAGCGTGTGGCGGCGTCGAGGGTGAGGCCGAGTTGCTCGACCTGGCTGGCTGGAATGGCGATGGCCTGCGTCATGCCGTGGAAGTTGCAGTGCACCGTCTGGGACTCCAGCCACAGCGAGATGCAGCGAGAGAGCGCCTCGCCGCCGATGGGGGTGTGCCGCACGAAACTGGGGAAGAGCGTCGCACGCACAAACCCTGCCGCGCCGACGGGCGGCAGCATGAAGCGCAGTTCTGGACAATGGTGGAAATGGACGGCGCCAGAGGGCGCGGGGACGCCGTCGTTGGGGCTGACGCACTCGATCTCAATCGGATGCGCGAGAATGCGGGTGAGGACGGCGACAAGGGGATTGCGGTAGTCGGGCATGATGGGGTACTATAGCGCATAGGATGAGATTTCTGTAAAAAAGAATGTAAAAATATATGGAAAAGGAGTTGCGTTGGCGGGGATTTCGTTGCATATTTTGTACGACGGCCATTCCAGTCTGGCCGTCTTCGGAAGGAGCAGGAAGGGATTTTCCGCTGTCGTTGGATCCGTTCGTTCTTTTGGGGGAAGGAGAGTGTCATGTCATTTCTGCCCGATCATTTCCGTCGTGACTTCACTTTGATTGAACTGCTGGTGGTGATTGCGATCATCGCGATTCTGGCGTCGATGCTGCTTCCTGCGCTGGGGAAGGCGCGGCAGAAGGCGCGCGCGGTGAACTGCCTGAGCAACCAGAAGCAGGTGCTGCTGGCGCTGACGATGTACGCGGGGGACAACCAGGACACCTTCCCGCAGGCGTACATCGGGCAGTACCAGCCGATCTACGACGTGTCGCGCACGTCGAGCAAGAACCAGATCGTGGAGTATTTCAGCAGTTCGTACAAGTCGGTGGCGACGATCGACTACAACGGCTACAAGGCGATCAAGTTCTTCCTGTGCCCAGTGGTGCGCTACGGCAACGACGACCCCGCGACGATGCAGGGGAAGGGGACGATGTCGCAGCAGGTCTATGCGCTGAATCCGTGGCTGTGCATGGACTATTCGTTCAACATGAAGGCGCCGTTGGCGACGCAGGTGCGCGGGACGGCGCTGATGCCGCTGATGTGCGACAAGGGCTATGGCGACCGCTTC
Organism: Lentisphaeria bacterium; assembly: GCA_016287975.1. Next base: position 12,877 of record JAEEXV010000096.1, read on the forward strand.
AGCTTCAAGTGGGGGCAGGACCGAGGCATGGGCTCCTACGAAGGGACGGTCGCGGGCTTCGCGCACGGCTCGCTCGCGCATGTCACGAAATGGCCGTTGCCGAACGACCAGTCAAACATCGGATACGTGGACGGGCACGCCGCGCCGATCGCCTACGGCCCCAGCGGTCGTACCTACCAGACGCTGCGCCACCCGAAGGACATCTACGGGAACGGGACTTATTTTGACACGGGCGCCGCGATTCCGAGCAACAAATAGCGAGGGCAGACAATGGGACGGACTCCCTGGGGGTTGCTGGCGGCGCTGCTGGCGCTGGCGGGCGCGGCGTGGTGCGCGCCGATGACGGAGGCGGAATATGCGGAGGCGAAGGCGGCGCTGCTGCGGAAGCCGAGGCGGATTCTGCACAACAACGACGGCTGCGACGCGCTCTACTACCCCAAGTCGCGGCTGCCAGTGACGGTGGAGAAGTTCCTGGAGGAGCGGACCGCCTGCACGGCGGGGGTGGTGGACACGATTCTGTACTGCCCTGTCTCGAGCGGCTTTGGGCAGTTCTCCGTGGAACTGCCAGGTTTCGATGTCTTGCGCGCGGATCCGCCTGGCGCGGGGTACAAGACGCCGCCGCCAGAGCAACGCAAATATGTGAACATCGTGGACGAACTGGCTGCATTGGGGACGGACGCGGTGAAGGCGGTGGTGGAGTTCGGCCACGCGCACGGCCAGGAGGTCTTCTTCAGCTTCCGCACCAACGACACGCACGACTGCCACTGGAACGAGGAGAACGACACCGCCTTCCTCAGCCCGTGGAAGCGCGCGCACCGCCATCTGCTCTTCGGGCCGTATCCTGGGACGGATCTGGTGCATGGCAGCTGGAGCTGCGTGGATTTCGGCCACCCAGAAGTGCGCGCGCGGCAGGTCGAGATGGTGCGGCAGGTGCTCGCGAAATATGATGTGGACGGGCTGGAGTTCGACTTCTCCCGCTATATGCCGATGTTCCGCAGCACCGCGAACGGCGGCATGGCCACGCAGGCGGAGCGCGACGCGCTGACCGAAATGTACCGCGAGATCCGACGGGTCGCGGACGCGAAGGGGCGCGAACGGCGGCGTCCAGTGCTGATCGCGATGCAGGTTCCCGATTCGGTGGAATACTGCCGCGCCATCGGCATCGATCTGGAGGTCTGGCTTGCGGAGGGGCTCCTCGACATCATGGGGATGCCCGACAGCTTTCGGTTGAACACCTACGCCGCAGGCGCGGCGCTCGCCCACCGCCACGGCCGCCTCTACTATGCGAACCTCGGTTATCCCTATCCCCACGAGCGCGAGGAGCGCGGGACAAAACTCGCACGCCATGCGGCGCCGTGCTACTACGCGCGGGCGCTGGCGGCGCTCACCTCTGGCGCGGACGGGCTGCTCTACACGAACATCACCGATCGCGGCGGCGTGCAGCATCTGATGAAGGCCGATGTCGAGTGGCTCTCCCGCCAGAACAAACGGTACTTTGTGACGGACATCGGCTGGGAGGCCCCCAACGGCGCGCTGGCCTCTGGCGAGCGCTGGACGCGCCTGCCGCAGCTCTTCTCGCGCAAGCAGCGCTGGATCACACCTGGCGTGCCGCAGACTTTTGTCATGGAGATCGGGGACGATCTGGCGGCGCTGGCGGCATCGGGGAAGGCACCAGTGGTGCGGGGATACATCGACCTGGCGCAGCCCGCAGGGCGCGGACGGCTTTCGATCACGAGCAACGGCGTCGCGTGGCGCCGCGTGGCGAGCGAGCGCCGCTATGAGGCGTTCGAGATCCCCGCGGGGGCGCTGAAGCGCGGGGCGAACCTGCTCACGCTGAGCGCGGCGCCTGCGGAGGCGGGGGATGCGGAGTTGTGCCGCCCGTTGCCGCTCTTCAAGGAGGATGGTCTGACTCCGTTTGCGGACAGCCGCTGGAAGAAGCCGTTTGACAGCCGCAACGCGGCTGCCTACACGCAGACGGCAGAGGGCTGGCGCATTGCCGACACTGGCGAGGATGCGGACGACCTGGCGGCCGTGCTTTACACTTTCCTCTTCCGAGCGGGCGCGACGGTCTTCGACTTCGAGGCACGCCTCGTCTCCTCCACCGACCCGATGGCGGCCGTCGCGCGGTGCGCGGACGGGCGGCATGTGGAGATACTGCAGTTGCTGCCCGGGAAGGTGCGCCTCCACTACAGCGGCTTCGAGGCGAAGGTGGACACGGCGGCCTTCCACCGCTACCGCCTGGTCTTCACGGCCGACGAACTGGCCTTCAGCGTGGACGGGAAGGAACTGTGCCGCACGGCGCGGCTCGCGCCCTCCGACGCGCTCTTCACGGCGCTGCAGGGGGTGAAGCACCGCGACCACCGCCAGAACACTTCGAGCCTGCTGCTTGGTTCGCTGAGCGGCGCGGGCGCGGCGACGAGCGATTGGCGCCGCGCCGCGGTGGGTGCGCTGCCGGGGAGCGTCGGGCTGGACAACCTGGCGGTCGAGGTGCTCTTCCCCGAGAACGGCTCGACGGAGATGCTGCCGATCGCGGAGGCGTGGGACTATGCGGCGAAATGCCCTCCGACGGGACGTCCGCTGACGGAGGGCGTGGCGCTGCCGCGCCCAGGCACGCGGGGCGAAGCGAAGTTCGCGACGGGGATGCGGGCGGAGGTGGAGGTCGCCACGGGCGGCGCGACGCTGGCGTGGGTCGTCTCGAACGGCGGACGGGTGACCGCGCTGTTGCTGGAGGGTGGCGGCTGGGGCATCTACCCCAAGTCGCCGAAGGAGACCGACGGGCAGCGGCATCGCTGGCGCATTGAGACTACTGGTGCCTATCACATCATCTATCGCGACGATCGGCGTCGTCTCGAATACCGCTGCCCTGGCACGCGCGAGTTCCTGCGCAACTACGGCACTCGCTTCACGGCGGAGGAGCAGGAAGTCATCGCGAAGGGCGGCGCCTTCATGAAGGTGCTGAAGGCGGGCGAGGGCGCGACGCTGTATCGCATGGGCGTGAATCGGAAACTGTAGTGCAGGAGTCGAAATGAGTTGCCCGAATCTGTATCCCGCGCCGTATCGCCACGAGGAGCGGCCTGGCGCGTTTCCCGCCGTGCTTCTGGAGACGCCTGCGGTGGAGATCGTGCCTGGCTGCGTGCCTGCGCAGGGCTACCGCATGGAGGCTGGGGCAGAGGGCGTACGGGTGCGCGCGGCGGATGCGGCGGGCGCCTTCTATGCACGGCAGACGCTGAAGCAGTTGCGGCGGCTGGCACGAGGCGGCGAATGCGGCTGCTTTGCCATCGAGGACTGGCCTGCGGTGCTGGAGCGCGGCATCATGCTGGAGACGCTCTCGGGGGCGATCCCGAAGTTCGAGCGGCTCAAGGCGTTCGTCGAATGGATGGCGGAGATGAAACTCAATGTGCTGGCGCTCTATCTGGAAAACACCTTCGCGTTCCGTGACCACGAGGCAGTGTGGCAGGACGCCTCGCCCTATACGCACGAACAGATCATGGAACTGGACGCCTTCTGCCGCGAGCGGTTCATCGAACTGATTCCGTATCAGGAGACTTTTGGTCACATGCACCAGTGGCTAAAGCATCCGCAGTACCGCCCTATGGCGGAGGTGCCTGAGGGATGGAATCACGGCTTCGCGGTCGCGCCGCAGCCCTTCACGCTCTGCCCAAGCGACCCCAGGAGCATCGAGTTCCTCGACGGTCTCTATCGCGAAATCCACGAGGTCTTCTCCAGCCGCAAAATGCTGGTAGGGTGCGACGAGACCGACGATCTCGGCAAGGGGCGCAGCCGCGAACTCTGCGAGCGCGTCGGTCGCGAGAATGTCTACATCGACTTCGTGAACCAGATTGACGCCCGCGTTCGCGCGCTGGGCTGCGAGACGCAGATCTTCGGGGATGTCGTCATCAAGCATCCCGAGACGCTGGGGCGGCTGCATCCCGAGGTGGTGATCGCGCACTGGGGCTACGAGTCGGACTATCCGTTTGAGGAGCACTGCCGTCTCTTCCAGGCGTCGGGGCGGGCGTTCTATCTGCTGCCGAGCACTTCGAGTTACCACAGTTTCATCGGGCGCACCGACAGGGGCATGGGGAACATCCGCAACGCGGTGCGCAACGCGGTGCGCTTTGGCGCGCGCGGCGTGGTCAACACGCAATGGGGATACCGCTACAACCTGACCACGCTCTTCGATTTGCCGCTCTTCGCGTTCGGCGCAGGAATGTGCTGGCAGCCCGACGCGAACGACAGCGAAGAACGCCTCGCCGACGCCCTCGACGCGCATCTCTTCGGGGACGAGCGCGGTCGTCTCGGTCGCTTCCTGCTGAAACTGGGGCGCGCGTACAATCCAGTCGCAAGCCGTCCCAACGGCTTCAATCCGCTCTATCTCTCGTACTGCAACTGCACCGTCGGCAAGGCGCATCCGCAGGCGAACTGCGATCCTGAGGCGCTGCGTGGCGTGCTGGCGCGTGTGCGCGAATCGGCGTCGGAGGCCGAGGGGTTGTCGGCGTCCAGTCCGCGCTGGCCTATATGGCGGGAGGGGCTTCGCTTCGGGCTGGCGATGTTCCTGTTGTGTGGCGACGCGCTGCAGGCGCTGCTCGACGACGCGTCGGCGCAGCGCTGCGGCGAATTGCCTGCGTCGGTGCGCGCGCCGCTGGCGGCGCGTTTTCGGGAAATGCGGGGATGGTTCGAGCGGCTATGGCATGTCGACAACCGCCCTGGCGGCGTGCGACTCACGCTTGAATGGTATGACAATATGCTCGCGGAACTGGGATAGGCGCGATTAGATGTCTCCTGCGGTGCGTCGGAGACGCCAGGCGAGGAGCGCGGTGAGGAGGAAGCAGGGGACGACCAGCCAATAATAGGTGTGGAGGAGGACGGAGAGCTCCGCGCCTGGGGAGAGTCGTTTCACGGCATGGAAAAGGGCGGAAGCGGCGAAGAGGCCGCAGAAGTATCCGCCGTTGCAGGCGATAGAGTGGGCGGCGATGGCGCTGTTGATCCACTGGGGCTGGGCGAGGCGCGTGGAGGCGGTGTATTCGCCCTGGATGAGGAGGCCCGCGAAGAGGGAGAGCGCCCCGTCCCAGGCGAGGATGGCGAAGGGGAGGATGACCCAGACGCGCTGCCATTGCCATGCGAAGAGGGCGTATCCCGCGGCCATTCCGACGGTCAGCAGCAGGAAGACGCGGGTGTATCCGAAGCGGTCCATGACTTTGCCGCCGTATGGGAGGGCGAGGTTCATGAGGAGGCAGAGGACGAGTCCGATGGTGGTGAGGTGGGTCAGGGAGAGCCCGAGCACCTTGAGGAAGTAGACGGTCAGATAGGCCATGGCGAGGCCTGCGGCGAGGCGGTGCGTGAACATGAGTGCGGCGAGCGTGCGGAAACTTCGGTGCCGATAGGGTTCGAGGGGGTTGGCGGCGGTCTTGGCGGCGGTCGGCGGCGGCGGGACTGGCAGGCGCCGCAGGACGAAGAAGGCGGGGAGCTCGAAGAGGGCGACGCCGATCTGGATGGCGCCGAAGAGCAGCAGGAACCTCGGCGTGGAGAGGCCGTCGAAGCGGTCCAGCACCCAGGCGATCGGAATCGCCAGGAGGATGGCGGGCAGCGAGAAGAACATGTTCATCATCCCGATGCAGTAGTTGTAGCGGGATTCGGGGATGATGCGGTAGTACAGCGCCATCAGGGAGTTGTTGGCGAAGGCCGCGAACAGCATGCCCGCGGGCAGCAGCACGAAGCAGGCGAGCGAGACCAGGCGGTGGTCGCGGCAGAGGATCGCGACGAACGGCAGGAGCGTCGGCAGCAGGAGCCGCAGGAAATAGCAGAGGAGGCAGATGCCGACGTCGCGGTTCAGGCGCTGCAGCCTCGGCGCGAGGAGCTGGTAGGCGATCGCTGGAAGCAGATACATCAGGCACTTGATGGCGCCGAAAAACTCCAGGTTGATCTCCAGCCGCAGCAGCAGCCGGTCGATGAGCGTGAAGTTCGAGGCGACCGTGAGCGCCGCGCTCAGCAGCAGGTTGTACAAATACAGCCGCCGAATGGCGGATTCGGTTTGCGAAAGGGCTGGCATATACGCGCGGAAATGGGGTGACAAAATGGCGCCCGCATAATATAGGATGCGTCGCGCGGTTTTTCGCCGCGCACAGGACGGGATGGGCCCGCGCGGCTCTCACCGCACATACCAATGCGGAAGTGCCGCCGTCTGTTTCGGCATGTGCTTCAGCCGCATTTCCCAGATTTCCTGGGATTCTCAAGAATCTCCGTGACTTTCAGCACTTTGCGGCAGACTGCGCTTCGGCGGGCTATATTATCGACAAGTCAGAAAACAGGAACTATGAACTGCGGAGGAGAGCGCCATGCGAAAGCATTTCAACACGACTGGACCATGCCTTCCCAGGGAGCACTATATGCTTCCGCCGTTGCCGCGGGTGAAGGCGGCGATGGAACTGGTGGCGGACGGGAAGTACTTCGTGCTGCATGCGCCGAGGCAGTCGGGGAAGACGACGAGCCTGCTGGCGATGCGGGACGAGCTGAACCGCCAGGGGGAGGTGTATGCCGTCTACTGCTCGATGGAGACGGCGGCGGTCGGGTCGGAGCGCCGCGATGTGAGTTTGGCGATAGCCCAGCAGGTCTGGTTGGATGTCAAGGATGAGACTGGACTGGACTGGATCGGGGAACTGCGTCCAGATTCCTCCATGCCGCAAGTCGCGCTGCAACTCTTTCTGCAACAGACTTGCCGTCGGCTGGAAAAGCCGCTGGTGCTGCTGCTGGACGAGGTGGACAGCCTGGCGGAGGAAAGTCTGATTTCCCTGCTGCGGCAGTTGCGGCTGGGATACATCCAGCGGGGCACACGGCCATTCCCGGTGTCGGTGGCGCTGGGGGGGATGCGGAACATCCGTGACTATCGGGTGCGGCTGCGTCCTGACCAGGAGTCGCTGGGGACGGCGAGTCCGTTCAACGTGGTGGCGAAATACCTGTCGCTGGACAGTTTCACGCTGGACCAGGTCGCGGAACTCTACGCGCAGCACACGGCGGCGGCGGGGCAGCGCTTCGCGGCAGGGGTGGCGGAGCGCGTCTACCACTGGACGAGCGGCCAGCCATGGCTCGTGAACGCCATCGCGCATGAGTGCGTGGACGAGATCTGCGGGCGCGACTACACGCGGGAGATCACGGAGGCGATGGTGGACGAGGCCGCCTACGCGATCATCCTGCGGCGGGACGTGCACATCGACAGTCTGCTGGCGCGGCTGACCGAGCCGCGCGTCCAGCGCATCCTGCAGCCAGTGATCCTGGGGGAGGATCTGCCAGTGGGGGACTTTGACAACGACTTGTCGTTCGTGCTGGATCTGGGCCTGCTGCGGCGCGAGCAGGGAACCAAGCGGCTGCTGCCCGCGAACCGGATGTACGCCGAGGTGTTCCTGCGCACGCTTTCGTCGCCGTTCCAGGAGCGCGCGCTGACGGACGTGCCGTCTCCGCCGTGGGCGCGTGCGGACGGGCTGGACATGGACGGGCTGCTGCGGGGATTCCAGGTGTTCTGGCGGGAGAACTCGGAGATCTTCACACGGGAAATGACGCGCTACCCCGAGGCGCTTCCGCAGCTGGTGCTGATGGGCTTCCTTCAGCGCGTCCTCAACGGGGGCGGGCGCATCGTGCGCGAGTATGCGCTGGGGCTTCGCCGCATCGACCTGCTGGTGGAGTATCGGGATGGACGCTACCCGATTGAACTGAAGGTCAAGGGGAACGGCACGCGGGAGGAGGCCGTCGTGCAACTTCTGGACTATATGGGGAAGTGCGGGCAGGCCGACGGCTGGCTGGTGGTCTTCGACCGCGACGCTTCGCGGCCGTGGCCAGATCGGCTGACCTGGGAGGAGGAGGAACGGGACGGACGGCGCATCCGCATCGTCGGGGCGTGAAAACCAAAAGCAGGCCGAAGGGGCCGCGCAATCATGGTCTGCTTAGTACGCGAATGCTGGTCGGAATCGGGGGTCGGGCGGCCGCGCAGGAGCACGGCCCTCCCGTTGGCGTCCTCACGGCGCTGTTGGCGTGTCACGAGGCGCGGCGGTCATCGCGCCTGAACGAAGGCGGCGATTTCCCGCTGCCACAGCCAGTAGTCCACGTCGCGGTGGAAGCCAAAGGGGTTCACCTTCAGGGTCTTCGGGGCGGCGATGCGGTTGTAGGCGGAGAAGGCGCAGTCGGCGGGGGCCATTTCGTCACGGAGGTTGATCTGCGCATGGACGGGGCATTGGATGCGGTCGGCGAAGTTCATCGCGTCGAAATAACTCATGCGCAGGCGGACGGCATCGGCGCGTTCGGGGAAGCGGATCAGATAGTCGGCGATGTCGGAGGCGCAGGCGGTGCGGGTGAAGATGCGTCGCTCCCAGCAGCAGTAGCTCGGCACGGCGGGCAGGATCAATTTGAGGCGGGGCTCGAGCGCCGCCAGGATCATCGCGGTGCCGCCGCCCTGGCTGGCGCCGTAGATGCCGCAGCGCGCCGCGTCGACCTGCGGCAGTTCCAGGAAACGCCGCAGCCACAGCAGCTGGTCCGTGAAGGCGTGGTAGAAGTAGTAGTCGCGGTGGTCCGAGCAATGCAGATTGAGGGTCGAAAAGGACTTGCCCCAGCCCTTCATCGGCGTCGCGCTGCCAGTCTCGCCGCCCTGCATCCGAAACTCCGTCACCAGAAGCGCGCACCCCGTCATCGACGCCGTGGCGGGCAGCATCGGCGCGCCGCCGCGGCTGCCGCCGCCGCCATGCAGATGCACCATCCCCGCGGCGGGCTGCGCCTCAGTGGCGTTGCGCGGCAGATAGAGCCATGCCTTCAGCGGCGTGCCGTCCAGCGCGGGAAGGGTGGCGTCGTAGACGCGGTGCGACCATTCCCCGCCCGCGGCGATCTCCTCCAGGCGCATCTGCCCGTCATGCGCCTCCACGCGCGCCTTCGCCTCCGCCCAGAAGGCGTCGAAGTCAGGTTGCCGCGTCAGCGGATACTGCGTCTGCGCAAGTTCCTGCAATTGCCGATCCTCGAATGTCATCGAATGGTTCTCCCTGGGTTGAGGCCGCCCCCGTGGTTAATATAATCGCCCCGCCCAGTTCCCCATCCAGATTGCTTCATGGGGAACCGAGGGCGCCAGGTCTGGAAAGACGTGCTACAGTAGCGGGCAAAGCGGATGCGGGGGAATGCAAGGAGGCGTTGAGTATGGAACAGGTGTACGAGGGCGCGATCGGGCGGGTGCATGTCGGCGCGGCGGAGGTGTATGTGGACAATGAGGCGCGGGGGCGCAGCGGGCACATGTCGCATGCGCTCGTGGAACTCTCGCCAGGGCGCGTGCTGGCCTTCAACTCGAACTGCTCGGCCTGGCGTCTGGCGGGGCACGCGGCCTTCGGGTGGATTGAATACCGCTATTCGGAGGACTACGGGCGCACTTGGGGGGAGATCCATGACCTGGCGTGCTCGAAGCAGGTGCTTCTGGATGGCATCCACACGTATTCGCTGGAGAAGGCGGTGCTGGTGGACGGCGTGGTCACGGCGGCCATCTGCCACAACGACCAGCTCGTGCCCATCTCCTGCGAGCCGTGGGCCGAGCCGCTGTATATCCAGAGTTTCGACCAGGGGCGCACCTGGACGGAGGCGAAGCCGATCTCGCCGTGGCCTGGCCGCGTCTATGACATGGTCGCGCGGGACGGCGTCATCTACGCGCTTGAATTGTGCAATCCGAACTTCGTCGCAAAAGGCCCCGAGGACCTCTACCGGCTGCTGGCGAGCCGCGACAACGGCCGCAGTTTCCAATGCGAGGGCATCGTGGAGATCGACACGCTGGGCCATGGCTACGGCGCCCTGCAGCTCCGCGCGGACGGGAGCCTCGTGGCCTACGCCTGCAACATCGCCGACGGCCATCGCCTGTCGGCCAGCGTCAGCCGCGACGGCGGGCGGCACTGGGCGCCGCAGCCCGACATCGCGCTCGCGGAGGGCATCCGCAATGTGCAGGTCACGCCGCTCGGCAAGGGCTATGTGATGCACGGACGCGGCTTCCGCCACACGCCTGGCGGCAAGGGCCTCGTGCTCTACACCTCCCTCGACGGCCTGGAATGGGACGACGGGCTGGTGCTGGAGCCCGACAAGCCGATGTGCTACTACTCGAACAGCCTCCGCATGAGCGACGGGCGCGTGCTGATGCAGTACTCCGAAACGTATACGAAGGAGCCCGCCCGCCACAACGCGGTCAATGTGATGCATCGGTTCCTGTCGGTGGAGTGAACGGGCGCGGGGGTGGTCATTTCACGCAGACGAGCAGGATTCCCGCGAGGCTGGCGAGGAGGCCCGCGGCCTGGAGGCGGCTGAGGCGCTCGCGCAGGACGAGCAGGCTGTAGCAGGCGAAGCCGATCAGGCACGACGAAACCATCAGCGGATAGGCGATGGCCGCCGTGTGGTGCCGCGCGAGCACGTCGATGCACCGATATTGGAGGACGTAGGTGCAGATCAGGCTGAACGACTGCATGGCGACCACAAAGGTCCATAGCCACGGGCTGCGCAGTTCCCGCGCCAGCGACGTCCAGCAGTGCCTCGGGGAGGCGAGCAGGTTCCAGACCGAAGCCGCGAGGAAGGTGGCCCCCGCAAGGGACAGGTTGCGCGCGGCGTAGTTGAAGTGGCGCTGCACCTCGGGGTCGTTCGAGGGGATGGTGTTGGTGGTCTGGTTGGCGCCGCACAGCAGGAAGGCGAGCACGGCCCAGACGAGCCAGTGCCCTGGACGGCGCGCCCCCTCCCCCGCGTCGCTTCCGCGCGCCGCGCCCATGCAGACGAGGGCCGCGACCAGCAGGGCCATCCCGCAGCCCCGCCATGCGTTCATGATGTCATGCTGGAAGAGGACGCCGTAGAGGAAAGTCAGCACCATCCCCGACTGCGCCATGGTCCAGACGATGCTGTTCGGCCCCGTCCTCATCGCGGCGGCGATGGCCTGGCACATGAGGAAGTTCAGGACCCCCGTCAAGGCATAGAGGATGACGGCGCGCACCGCGAATGCGCTGCCCCACGGCACTGGCGGATAGCAGCGCAGCATCGCGAGGCTGATGGCCACCGAGCAGGCCGCCCCCACCAGCATCACCGTGCTCGTGTTCACCGCGTGCCGCGGCGCCGCGCTCATCACCACGCCAGTGAAGGTGAAGACGAGGCCGACGCCGACCAAGCCAAGAACCGCCCAGAACATTTTACGACTCCTTGAGGTTTGAGACACTGGATTCGGGACAGGGGGATACTATAAGCCGTGGCGGGAGGGCAGGGGGGGATTGGCAGATTGTTTCGCAGGGACAGGTGCCGAAATCGGTTAGACGTGGTACATTATCCGCAATATCCAGCGCCGCGGATGGCGCGGGAGGAACGCCAACCCATTTTTAAGGAACGCATTGCATGTCGAAGAAAGCTGACATTGGTCTGATCGGTCTTGCCGTGATGGGCGAGAACCTGGTTCTCAACATGGAGCGCAACGGCTTCACCGTCGCGGTCTTCAACCGCCACACGGAGAAGGTGGACGCCTTCGTGAACGGACGCGGCAGCGGCAAGAAGTTCATCGGGTGCCACTCGATCGAGGAACTCTGCGCGAATCTGGAGTCCCCGCGCCGCATCATGATGATGATCAAGGCCGGCAAGGCGGTCGACGAGATGATCGAGAAGCTGGTCCCGCATCTGGCGCCGGGCGACATCCTGATCGACGGCGGCAACAGCTTCTACCAGGACACCATCCGCCGCACCAACGACCTGGCGGCGAAGGGCATCCGCTTCATCGGCACGG
>JAEEXV010000097.1 GCA_016287975.1 Lentisphaeria bacterium
AAAGCGGGCGATGCGGGGTGCGGGGCCCCGAATATTGGCGCGAATGCGGGGGCCGACCGCCGCAAGAATGCGGCGGCACAGCACCCAGGAGGCGGCGCAAAATGGGGGCGGGGCAGAAAGCGGGCGATGCGGGGTGCGGGGCCCCGAATATTGGCGCGAATGCGGGGGCACAGCGCGGCGGGCAGGGAGGTCAGCGGGCGCCCTGGTGCATGGCGGCGTCGGCGCGGAAGCGCTGGACGAGGGGGCGCGCGGCGCGGGGGCCGTGGATCAGCTGGAGCATTCGGATGACCTGCCCGACGGGCTGGGGATATGGCGATTTCCGCACCCTGGCGTTGGGCAGGGCGGCCTGGAGGTGCTGGCGGAAACTCTGATAGACGATGTCCGAGCGCAGGAAGACGCTGCCGCTGACGAAGACGGGGAGGTCGTCCCGCTGGTCGATGCCAGTGAAGTGCGCGCCGCGCTGGATGTTCAGGGCGGCCTCCCGTCCTGCGTCTTCGAGTACGGCGCGGGCGATGGCGCTGCCGTTTCGGGCGCATTGGTCGCAGAGGGCGGCGAGGGCGGCGATGAAGGAGCGCTCCTGGTGTCGGAGAAGGATGGCGACGATGGCCCAGGCGAGGTGAAAGCCCGTGGCGGACGGCGGATTCGGCGCCTGCGTGGCCTTCTGGCGCAGGAAGTCGTAGATGGCGCGGGTCTCGGGCAGCAGTTCGCGGGAGAAGTTCTGCTCGCGGAGGGCGCTGCGGGCGAATTGGCGCCCGATGTAGTCGGCGCCGCCCCAGTCGCCGCAGACGGGGCCGTAGGCGTCGATGGTGAAGGACGGGAGCCCCTCGCGGTAGATCCTGCCAGTGGCGCCAGTGCCGAGGATGGAGCAGATGCCTGTGGCGCAGTCCTCGGCGGCCATGATGCCGTCCTCCTCCTTGAGCAGGACTTCGGCGGCGCAGTGGATGCCCCTGGCGGGGAAGAAACCAGGGTCGTGGCAGAGGCCAGTGAAGGCGACATAGACCTCGGCGGGGGCGAGGCCCTGGAAGGCCTTTTCAAGGCAGTGGTTGCCCATTTCGGGGGTGCGCCCGAGGCCGCCTGCGGCGGTGGCGCGGTCCCCTGGCCGCGCGGGGAGGCCGTCGGCCTGCTCGACGATACGGCGCAGGAACCGCCCGCTGTCGGCGTCGGCGAGGATGAGGTCGCCCTTGGTGCCGCCGAAGTCGGCGGCGAGGATGACGCGCGTCGGTGAGGAGGCCATGGCGGTTCAGTGCATATAGTGGATGCGCGGGGCGTTCTCGGCGAGCTTTCGGGCGTTGAAGGCGTCGCCGCCTTCAAGGTTGGCGCTCATGAAGACGGGCGGGTCATAGCCCTGGTCGACGAGCAGCTGCACGGTTTCGGCGACGACGGCGTTGAGGCACGCGCAGCCGCCGACGGTGGAGACGGGGCCGACTGGCTGCGGGAAGCCGCGGATCTGGCCGACGGCGTCGCCCTTGGGGGCGCCGTTGTCGAGGACGACCTCGGCGAGGTCGGCGAGTTTCCTGCCGCTGGGATGGCGGCTGGGGACGGCGTCGGAGTATTCGCGGGAGACGAGGGCGATGACGTGGAGGCCCTTGTCGCGGGCGGCGAGGGCCATGTCGATGACGACGGGGTTGCGCCCCGAGGTGGAGGCGAGGATGAGCGCGTCGCCCGCCTGGGCGGGGGATTGCTCGAGGAGGAGCGTGCCGAGGCCTGGGAGTCGCTCCAGCTGGCTGGTGAGGGTCATTGGGCGCGCGGTGAGGTTCATTCCGTGCGGCTGGATGGGGTTGACGAGCATGAGGCCGCCCGAGCGGTAGACCAGTTCCTCGGTCATGATGAAGGAGTGGGTGGCCCCGAAGGAGAAGATGGAGCGCCCGTCGCGGATGGCGTCGGCGAGGAGGCGCGCGGCCGCGCGGATCGCGGGGAGTTCGGCGCGGACTTTGGCGAGCGCGGCTTCCGCGCCAGCGAGATAGGATTCGGCGCCCTGCATGGCTAGTATCCCCTGCGGTTGAGGAGGTCGTGCGTGCGCCGATAGGCCTCCTCGCCGCCCGCGCCGTTGTAGCTCATGAAGACGGCGGGGCGCCTTTCTGGCGGGAGGGCGCCCATGATCTCCATGACGCGCCCCCAGAGCATCCACCCAGTCACGTCCTCGGAGAAACTGGAGAGGGGGACGAGGGGGTGGTCGTAGCCTGGGATGGCGACGCCCGCGTCGCCGTAGGGCGTCATCAGGTCGATGACCCAGTCGGCGCATTCGTGGAGGCTTTTCCCCGACGGGTGGGTGGAGGGGGTGCCCTCCGCATATCCGAGGGAGGTCATGGCGATGACCTTCATGCCGAGTTCGCGGCAGGCGAGGGCGGTCTCGATGGGGCGGAGCGTGCGCCCCGAGACGGAGCAGGTGACGATGATGTCCCCCTCCCGCATGCTGCTGGCCTGGACGGCGGCGCGGGCGAGGGCGAGGTCGGCGGCCGTGCCGCGACCGCCAGGGCGCTTCTGGGCGCATTCGGGCATGGCGTTGTTGAGGTTCAGGTTCCAGGTGAAGAGACGGACATTGGCGAGGCCCCCCGCGCGGTTGAAGAAGTCGCCCTGGATGCCGTGGCCGATGTCGGAGCAGAAGACGAAATGGCCGCTTTGGATGGCGTCCGCGATGGCGTGGGCGGCGTCGTCGATGACGGGGCGGTTGGCCTGGAGTTTCGCGAGTTGCGCGGCGAGGATGGACTGGTAGTCGTCGAAGAACATGGCGGTGGTCGTGTGCGGGTGGAGGCTGGATGGCGAAGCGCGATGTCCACAATGTAGCCGCCATCGGGAGGTCTGTGCGAAGCGGCGGCGATTTTCCCGCGGGCGGCCTCAGCCAGTCGTGTTTTCCACGCACCGTGCGCTTCGGGGCGGCAGGGCGGTTTCCACGTCCGCGAAACGGGCGCGCTGCACGCGCGCGGTATAGTTGATGAGGACCAGCGCCTTGCGGCCGTCGGGGGCTTTCCAGCGGGAGTGCAGGACGGCGGGCAGCGTGCGCCGCAGGACGGTGTGCTTCGCCTCGGTCGTGAAGAGGCCGCGCTGCAGGAACTCCATCGGGTGTTCCTCGCACTCCAGCGTGCCAGGCGGCAGCATTTCGCCGTCGAAGAGGAAGTCGCGGTGGGCGTAGTAGAAGCGCGCCAGATCGCGGAGGAAGCGGTACATCTCCGTAAAACGGCCCTCCGTGTGCTTCAACTGGAAGTTGCAGACGGTGGGCTGCATGCCCCAGATGACGGTGCGGGCGGCTTCGAGATAGAACTGGTCGGGATAGACGACGTCCCATTCGCGTTCATGCTTCCAGCGTTCGCGCGGAGGCCACAGCGGATCCCACGGCGGGATTCCGTCGGGCAGGGCGTAGTTTCCGAAGAGGGCGGTGGCGCCGTGGTAGATGGCGGAGAAGGCGGGGACGCAGTCGATCCAATCCTGGTTGCCGCAGCGCTCCATGCTGCTGGAAAGGAGGATGACGGCCTCGAAGAGGTCGAGGTATGCCTCGTTGCAGGCCTCGGTGGAGAAGGGCATGCCTGGATGCTCGCGGCGCAGCGACTTCACGAACCGCCGATAGCCGCGCACCTGGTAGTTGCCGCCGCCTGGCGCATGGCGGTGGGCGGGGTTGTAGCAGGGGTGCATGGTCGCGCAGCCGATCATGTCGAGGTAGATTCCTGGCAGCCCGCACGCCGCGAGCCGTTGCAGCACCTCGCGGATCTTCGCCTGGAAAGGGGCGCCCTCGCCGCAGGCATAGCCGAGCCTGCGGTGGGTGTAGCAGTTGAACTCGACCGCGTACGGGGTGCCGTCGCGGCTGACGACGACCGATTCCCGTCCGCCTTGTGGGAAACTCTTCGCCTCCAGATCCCATGCCAGCCCGTTCACATAGACCTGGGTGTAGATGCCGTGGCGCTTCAGGCGGCGCAGGCTATTGCGGAAGGCGTCCTCGCCCTCGCGTGGCGGCCAGTAGTCGGGGTAGTCGGTGTCGTATGGATTGTGGTGCCACCAGTACCAGTCGAGGGCCACGGGCACTCCTGCCTCTCGGGCGATCTTCTCGGCGGGGGGGATGACGGTCCGGGCGTCGCCGCGGTTCCAGAGCCAGAGGGCGATTTCGCGCAGCGGGTTTTTGCGGGCGGGGATGCGCCGACGGAAGTTCGGGGCCGTGAGCGCCCAGGCGCGGTACATCCGCGCCGCCTCGAACCAGTCGCCCGCGAAGAGGCGGACGCTGCTGGCGAAGGCGAGGCGTCCCGACGTCGGGCGGCGCTTCGGGCACGGGCACGGATGGATGCCCTGGTATTCCAGCCGCCCGTCGGCCTTGCGCCAGCGGTAGAACTTGATGTTGTAGCGGGAGTCCTGGTGGTCGAGATAGAGCCCGTGTCCTCCGAGGAGCGCCGCCGCCATCTGGAAGGAGCAGTATGCATGGGGATCGACCAGGTCGCCGTCTGCGGCATTCGGCGCGAACCTGTAGATCCAGCCCTGGGACTGTCCTGCCAGGATGCGCACGCCTTCGGCGGGATAGTCCAAGGAGACCAAGGGGAAGCGGATGGCCTCCACGCGCAGTTTCCCGCGCAGCCCCGCGTAGGCGATGCGGCCGCTCCAGCCGTCCTCCAGCGGCGACCACACGACGGTGACGGTGAACGTGTCGCCCAGCAGCGGATGGCCGCTCCAGACCATCCGCCAGCCGCCATCCTGGGTGCGCACGGCCTTGCGGCGCCGCATCGTCTCTGGGCCGAAGGTGGCCGCGGGCGCGTGCAGATCCCCGCAGTCGAGCGCCCATCCCAGGCGCAGCCCCCGCCATTCCAGAATGCCATTTGAAGCCGCTGAATTCATTTCAGATTCCGCGCAAAAGGGGAGGCCATGGTACTTTGGGGACATCGGGGACTGCGGGCCGAGAACGGCCCGCCACAGAACAAGGGGCTACGGGGCGCGCAAGGATCGCGCGGGCGGCGCGTGCTGTGCCGCCGCATTCTTGCGGCGGAATGGGGAGCGGGCCGAGAACGGCCCGCCACAGAACAAGGGGACGCGGGGCGCGCAAGGATCGCGCGGGCGGCGCGTGCTGTGCCGCCGCATTGCGGCGGAATGGGGAGCGGGCCGAGAGCGGCTCGCCACAGAACAAGGGGACGCGAGGCTCAGAACAATGCGCCGTGCCGCCTGTGGTTACTTCACCTGCGGGGGCAGTTTGTAGGGCGGCGGGGGCTCGGCGTTGATGCGCGCGCGGATTTCGGCGGGGGTCGCGGGCAGTTTCAGGTCGGGGGCGTCGGTGTAGACGAGCACGGCGTAGGGCGGCATGGGCGCGGTCGGCGTGCCAGTGAGTTCGCGCAGGCCTGCGGGCGGCGCCCAGCCCTGGATGGCGCGCGTCGTTGGGTTGACCACGAGCAGCAGGCGCTTCCCGTCGGCGCGCTCGCGCAGCGCGGCGCGGGCGGCACCA
>JAEEXV010000098.1 GCA_016287975.1 Lentisphaeria bacterium
GGGGACCATCATGTTCACCGGCATCATGCTGGCGGCGTCGATCGCGACCCTGTGCATTCCGTCGAATGCGGTGATCAGCATCGCGCAGGCCTCCGAGAAGCTGGCCCGGGCGGCGAGCATCATCGGCATTGCCACCAAGGTCGCGAACGGCGTCATGACGGTGGGCAACACTGGCGTCTCGCTGGCGGGTGGCATCCTGAACAACCAGGCGGCGCAGGCCAGCGCGGACACCAAGGAGATCGACCGCATCCTGAAGGCCCTGCAGGAGATGACGGAAGAGGAGAAGGATCTGCTCCAGCAGCTCCTCGACCAGCTCCAGAGCTCCGTCAGCGGGGTGATGAATCTGGTGGACGCCCAGATCCAGACCAGCCGCGACATCGTGACCCGCATGGGCCAGTCTGGCGCCGCGATGGTGTAGTCCGTGGAAATCGGGCCGCGCGGAGGGGCGCGGCCCCTGCAACCCTTCATCCAGGAGGATACTCTTATGCCGATTAATGGAATCAACCATCAGACTCCGCAAATCCAGACGCCCCAGGGGGCGCCGCAGACGGGCGGCACGACCCAGACCACGAAGGCGGGCGGCGCGACAGCGCCATTGACCATAGGTGCCGCGGCCCCTGTCGCCCCGTCGAATCCAGCCAGCGCGGCTCCCGCCATCACCCCCGCGACGCCGCCGACCCACACGCAGCTGGGCTCCACCATTGCGGCGCTGTCCTCCAGCAAGTCGGTCTTCTTCTCGGCCTTCGCGATTCTCCAGCTGCTGCGGGAGTGCGCGCAGGAGGAGCGGACGACGGCGCGGCTGACGCGCGAGAGCGACCTGCTCGTGGAGCAGAACGCGATTTCTGCGGAGGCCGCCAAGATGCGTCAGAGCGGCTGGTTTGCGCTGGGGATGGGCATTGCGGGGGCGGCGATCACTGGCGTGATGTCGGTCGCCTCGTCGATTGCTGGTATCAAGGCGCTTGGCACCAAGGTGCAGATGCAGTCGGACGCCCAGCTGCCTCAGCTTTCCACGCAGGCGGCGACTTCGCTGGAGGCCGTGGGGACTGCCAAGACGAATCTGGACACGGTCAAGACGACGATCGTCGGCGAGCAGATCCAGGCGAAGCAGGCCGAACTGGGGCAGGTCCCGCAGGTGACGCAGGAGCAAGTCAACCAGGCTCAGACGGAGCTGCAGCAGCTGCGCGACAACCCGCCTGCGCAGCTTGAGGAGCCTGACATGGCGCATCTGACGCCCGAACAGCAGCAGAAACTGAATGACGCCGCAGGCAAGCCGAACGAGGCCGAGGTCAAGGCGGCGGTCACGCAGGAGCAGAACGAGGCGCGGACGGCGGAGCATGCGACGCGGGTCCAGACTGCGGAGCAGAATGTCACCCAGAAGACGCAGGGCAAGGCGGCCTACGACCAGGCGCAGGCGGACTTGCATGCGCTGGAGGAGAATCCTCCGACGGAGGTCGACCGCGCGACTCTGACCGACGATCAGAAGACCCGCCTGGAAACCGCCGAGCGCGGTGTGAGTGACGCCAAGGAGACGTTCCGCATGGATGAGACGAGATACCGTGCGGCCAAGGACAAGCTGGAGCAGGATCCAGTATACCTCAAGACGGAGAAGACCATCAAATCCGCCGACATTGTCCAGTCCGTCAGCACGACCTTGAGCGGTCTCTTCAACAGTGTCAGTTCCGCCGGCACCAGCCTCTTCCAGGCGGCCTCCACGACCCAGCAGGCCATGCAGAAGGAGGCCCAGAGCGGGCAGCAGCAGGAGACGGACATGATCCAGACCGCCAACGAGCTGAACAACACGGTCATGCAGACCCTCCAGGCCATCTACCAGGCCGAGACGCAGTCCTTCCGCGACATCATGGCGTGATCGCGGGGGAATCCCGAAACGGGAGGGGGGGGACACGGCGGGATGGCCAGGCATCCCTCGTCGAGTGATTTCGACGGAGGGGGCAGGGGCTTCCCGCCTTTTGCGATTTTCCCTGTTTCCCAGTCGGGGCGGCAATCGCCGACATTTTCATGCCCGAAGTTGTTGCCGCGGCGAGGCACCATGGCGGTCCGCCGAGCTCCCCAATCGACTGTCGTCCATTCACCGAGCCGCCACGGCGGGCCGCCGTGGCAACACCATTTTCGGGGCGTTCACCAGGACAGTGCATTCGTGAAAAGGGGGGTGCGCCCATCGGCGAACATAGAAAAACGGATTATAGTACATTTTTTCGGGGGGCAAGGAGGAGCCGAATGAGCATCATTGGAGTTACGGACATCACGAGTAAAATGCGCGGGTCGTTGTTCAAGGACACGCCCATGCTGACTGCCGTGGAATACAATATCTCGAAGATCAACTCCACTGTCACGACCCCCGTGGAGTTTTCGACGATGCTGCTGGCGGTCTCGCTGCGCCGCGCGAACGCAGTGGAGGGCGAGGTCCTGCCCGTCTCCAAGTCGGTGACGGACCGCAACGGCCAGCTGGATGAACTCGGCAAGGCGCTGTCGGCGGCGTCGAACATCCAGGCGCAGACCCAGAAGGAGAGCCCCGCGGTGACGGTCACCGACAATTCGAACGGCCCGATTGTGAACAACGCGCTGCTGAAGTACAAGCTGGCGAAGTCGGGGGACGGCGTGGTGAACGACTACACCTACACGCCTGGCGAGGCGGCGCAGGCGGTGCAGCTTTTGAAGTCGCACATCGACAATCTGAACAACGAGGCGCAGGCGGACATGACGCGTCTGCAGTCGCTGGTGGACAAGCGCGACGAGGCCTACAACCTGGGCTCCGACCTGATGAGTTCGGTTTCCGACTCCCGCTCCACCGCCATCCGCAACATCGGGTAAGCCACATGTCCTACATCACCACCAGTGAAGTCACCATGAGGGGGGATGTCGCCACCTACGGCTTCTCCTCCTACCGCTACAATGTCGTGATGACCGCGGAGAGCGCGGGGAGCGTGAAGCGCGTCGAGTACACGAACCTGATCGCGCAGAGCCTCCAGGTGTCGGTGGCACTGCGGCGGGCGCAGGTGATCAACCAGGAGATCTCCTACATCCAGCGTTGCGCGACCAATCGCCAGAGCGCGCTCGCGGAGCTGGGCAAGTGCCTGGCGGAGGTCGCGCACAAGGAGGCGGACTGCGAGAAGATCACGGACGAGACGACGATCCCCAGCTGGGTGTGCAGCGACCTGGTGCGGTATGTGGCTCCTCACATCAACATCGGGTCGAAGCTGCCGAACTACGCCACGCAGACCAAGTACACGGGCGGCGACTTGCAGATCATGATGCAGTACATCCAGATCGCGACGGAGACGATCTCGAACGACCTGGACCAGGATTCGGTGCGGCTGCAGTCGATCTTCAGCAAGGCGAACGACGCCTATGAACTGGCGTCGAAGCTGATGAAGAAGTTCTCGCAGGCGACGGAGAGCAACGTGAGCACCATTGCGCAATAGTGAAGGGAGGCATACGACGATGGCATACCAATCCCTGGGCCCCACCGACAGCCTGACGGCGGTCATCGCGGCGCGGATCAAGAAGGCGAACGACGTCTATGCGGACACGGGCTACATCGCGACGACGACGCGCGAGGCGCGTCGGCTGCGGCTGGTGAAGGCGGACGGTTCCGCCTACGACCTTTCCGAAATGGCCGCGGGGCTGGGCGACGTGAGCACGCTCTACCGGGATGTGAAGATCGCCTACGAGAGCGCGGGGACGCTGTACACCCTGAACATCCCCGAGAGCTACACGTTCAACGGCGTGAGCGTGGGGAGCCTGCTGCAGCTGGTGATCATGGTCTGCCTTCGGAATGCGCAGATCATCGAGAACGACATCACCCCGCTGATGGAGACGATCGCGCAGAACAACAACAAGCTGGACGCGGCGAACACGGCGTGTTCGTGGCTGCTGACGTGCCAGCCAGGTCAAAGCACCTCGATCAACTCCAACACGACGACGACCTACGTCAATGCGGACGGCACCACGGTCACCGCCTCGTATTACACCATCATCACCAGTTATCTGGGGGTCACGACGTACACCCAGGGCGGGAGCACCCACACCATCACCTCGGGGAGCTGGAACTACGAGACCTGCCAGGCGATCCTGGAATCGGTCAACAACAAGGTGGACGAGCTGAACTCGCTGTCGCAGGAGAACATGATCAACCTGCAGGCGCTGGTGGACAAGCGGAACCAGGCCTACGAACTCTCCAGCAACATCACCAAGCTCTTCGGCACGGGCTTCGTGGCGATCGCGCGGGATGTCGGCTAATTCGGGAAGAACGAGATGAGCAACATCCAGCGAATCAGCGAAGCGCATGTCCACTTCCGCAGCTACCAGTACGACTGGGACGCGCGGCAGGTGACCACGGATTCCAGCAAGACCTCGGTGCAGGCGGTCTACAGCTACCGTTTCCACGGCATCGACCGCGCGAGCCTGGCGAAGTTGATCCTGCTGGTGTCGCTCCAGCAGAGCACCGTCTACGGCGGATTGCTGGCGACCAGCCTGGAGGACATCCAGACCAACTCGGAGATTCTGGAGACGGCGACGCTGATCGCGTCCAAGTTGGCGGCGATGGTGGAGGCGAGCGCGTCCTCGCGGCTGTTCATGGGGGACACGGTGCCGTATCTGTCGCCGTCGGGGACGCTGACGCAGGTCGAGATGAAGGCATATCTGGTTCGCTACCTGGGGATTGCGTCGTCGGACTTGCCGAACGGCGTGAACTGGGGGCCTGCGGACTGCGACCAGGCGCTGAGGAAGCTGCTGGATGTGATCGACGGCCTGAACCGCCTCTCGGAGACCAAGTCCATCGACATGCAGAGCTACGTCAACCTGCTGACGCTGTCGAACAACTTCGGCGTGAACATGGACAAGTTGATTTTGCACGGCTGCCGCAACCTGGCGGCGAACATCGGCCAATGAACCCCGTCGAGCGCTTCATCTCATTGTCTGGATATCCAGATGCCCCGACTGCGGGGGAGGGCGGCGTGTCGTCGCTGCGCATCGGTGGTGCGCGGGTGGAGTTCAGGCCTGCGGAGGGCGGCGCGCGGCTGATGTTGACGGCGGCGCTGCCGCCGTTGCCGTCGGAGGCGGGCGAGGCGCAGTCGCGGCTGTCGGATTTGCTGCGGCTGGCGTTGCCCCGTTCGCTGAAGGAGGATGCGGTTTTGTGCTACGATCCAGACCGTCGGGCGCTGCTGGTGTGGCAGGAGTTCGAGGTGCCTGGGGAGGACGCGGAGTTCCTGCGTCTGGTGAATGGCTTTCTGAATGCGCGTGAATGGTGGGCGGCGCGGGTTTCCGCGCCGTCGGAGGCGGCGCCTGTCTCTGGCGCGACCTCGCAACTGATGTTTTTCCGGCCCTGAGCGGGCCGTTGGCGGATACCGATGCAAAGAGAATTTCGAGGATACATTCTGATCCTGCTGGCATTGCTGATGCCGATGCTGTCGTATGCGGGGGGGGAGTTGCCGCCAGCGGAGCGCGAGGCCTTGTCGAAGGTACCGTTTCCAGTTGCGAAATACAGTTATCTGGCGAAGGACGCGCCGTTGCGGGAGGTCCTGGCGGCCTTTTCGGCGGCGGAGAACCTGAGCATCATCGTGGACGCGGGGGTGGACCAGGAGTGGCGGATCGCGGGCGAGTTCAAGGAAGTGCCCGCGACCGAGTTCCTGGCGCGGGTCTGCGCGCTGGGGAACCTGCTGTGGTACTATGACAAGTCGGCCCTGTATCTCTATCGGGCGAGCCAGGTGGACACGGTGCTGATGGATCTGATGCACATCCACGCGGGGGATGTGCGGCGGATGCTGCGGGAGCTGGGGGTCGAGGATCCGCGCTTCCCGATCAGCACGACGCACAACGACGAACTGCTGCTGATTTCGGGGCCGCCGCGCTATGTCGCGCTGATCAAGGAACTGGTCGGCAAGGCCGACCGCCTGCAGCAGCAGCGCTCGGTGCGGGACGAGACGGTGATGATTTTCCGCTTGAAGCACGCGTGGGCGGACGATGTGACGCTGGGCACGGGCAACAAGGCGCAGACGGTGAAGGGGGTGGCGACGCTGCTGCGGGAACTTCTGGCGAGCACGCACAGCGCCTCGGCGGCGGTGGGCGGGGCGGAGAAGAAGGGGGCGCCGAAGAGCGAAGTCGCTGAGGCCCCGAAGAACACGGCGTATGCGAAGCTGGCGCCGCGGACGGTGCCAGGCGCGGAGGGCGAGGAGGAGAAGGAGGAGACCCTGGAGCGCCGTCCCAGCGAGGTGTCGATCATGGCGGACAACCGCACCAACTCGGTGATCGTGCGGGACGCGAAGGCGATGATGCCGCGCTACGAGGAGCTGATCGCGCAGCTGGACGTGCCTGTGCGGCTGGTCGAGATCGC
Source organism: Lentisphaeria bacterium (assembly GCA_016287975.1). The sequence goes on from JAEEXV010000098.1 coordinate 6,350, forward strand.
GGTGACGGTGCTGGACATCGACCAGGGGGCGATGCTGGACTGGGAACTTCGGCTGAAGGGGCTGTATGACGGCAAGCACATCCAGGCGGGCGCGGGCATCGACGCGCAGAACGCCTTCCTGCCCTCCGCGGTGACGGGGCTGGGGCTGTCGGCGGCGACGGTCTTCACGACGAGCAACCTGAACCTTTTGAACAGCATCACGGCGCTGCAGCAGAAGAGCAAGGCGCGGACGATCTCGCGGCCGAGCCTGCTGACCCTGGACAATATCAGCGCGACCTTGAGCGACACGCACAGCTACCGTTCGAAGGTGGTCGGCAAGGAGGTCGTCGAACTGGCGGAGGTGACGGCGGGGATGCGGCTGACGGTGCAGCCCAGGATCGTGGATCTGGCGGTGTCTTCGATGCCGCCCCTGGAGGGCGAGAATCCGCCGCCGCGCTATGAGATCTGGATGATTCTGTCGATCGAGGACGGCGGCTTCGAGAGCATCACGGTCGACGACATGCCGATGACGCGTTCGAGCACGCTGGACACGCAGGCGGGGGTGCGCGAAGGGGAGAGCCTGCTGGTGGGCGGCTACATGCACGAGGTGCAGAGCGAGACCAAGTGGGGGATTCCGTGGCTGCGGGACATTCCGTGGATCGGCTGGCTCTTCGGGGGGACGGGCGTCGAGAAGTCGATGGCGCAGCGGATGTTCCTGCTGACGCCTCGGGTGATAACGCTGGATGTCTCCGCGCTGCCCGAGAAGCAGGCGGTCAATCTTCGCTCGACGGCGGTCGAGCGCCGGGTGCAGGGGGCGGTGAACGAAGAAAACCGCCAGGGCCGCTACCTGGATGAGACCGCCGAGAAGGCCGAACGCGAGACCGACAAGCGCTGGAGGGAATACCTGAAGCGCACGGAACGGGACGCGGGCGGCGACCCGCCGCCCAGGGCGGTGACGCCCAGGAAGCCGTGATCGGGAGGGGGCTACTCTCCTGCGGTGGTTTGGGCGGGGGCCTCGGGGAGGGGGACGCGGAGCCAGATGCGCGCGGGGCCTGAGAAGGTGAGCGTGAGTTCGCCTGGGAGGCGCGGCAGCAGCAGGTCGAGCATTCGGAGTTTCTTGAGGAAGGGGCGGGGACGGGAGGGGCCTTGCCAGGCGGCGAGGGCGCGCGGATTGACGCCGAGCGTCTCGTCTTCAGGCAGGTCGATGGGGCGGAGTTCCTGGAGGGCGGCGCAGTAGACGGGGAGACCCTCGTTTCCCGCGTCGAGGTCGGTCACGCCGATGGCCTTGCGCAGGCTGCCAGGGATGACCTTGAGGAGGTGCCCGCCGCGCCGCCGCGAGGTGGCGTAGCAGAGCAGGGTGTTCGTGACCACGTGCAGGTCGCCCAGCCTTGGGTCTGGCAGCAGCTGGGTCACGGCGGGGAGGCCCGCGGCACCCAGCCAGCAGCGGCCGTCGAGGAGGGCGCGGCGCATGTGGAAGCGGTCGGCCTCCAGGGCGCGCAGCGGCCAGGAGTACCACTTTCCAGGGCGGAGGGGCATGCGGGCGGGGGTGACGGTGCCTTTGCGGGCGAGCACGGCGCCTGGGCGGTAGACGAAGTCCCACTGCCCATCGAGTTGCAGCAGCCCGTTGTCGAGTCTGAATTTGCCGGGGGAGTTGTCCATGCGGACAATATAATCCGGCGATGCGTTTTTCTGTGAAGGAAGTCCTGCATGGACATCGGAACCCTCAATCCATTCCAGACGGCGGCGACGCGGCTTGGCGGCGTGGCGGAGGGAGCGCGCCCGCAGGAGGCGGGGGAGGCGCGGGAGACGGGGCGGATCGGCGGCTTCCAGGTGCAGACGGAGGTGGATTTGACCTCGTTGCTGGAGGACTCCATGGAGGAGGTCTCCCAGATGTTCGAGGAGGACTCGGTCAAGGAACTCGCGGACTGGGAGATGGGGGAGGAGCGGGCGGACGAGAAGCGTTTCGACGCGAAGATGCAGTTCTGGAACGAGAAGTTCCCCGACATGCCGGATGCCGAGCAGGTGAAGATGCTGCGGCGGCTGCTGCGCAATGCGGGGGGGATGCAGTTGTCGGAGTTCCTGTACCAGCTGCGGAAGTTCTCGAGCGACGTCTCGCACCAGTTCGCGGCCCTGGACATCCTGGAGGAGATGCTGGAGGGGCGTCCCGAGGAGTCGGAGCAGGCCGCAGGCGCCCAGAGGGGGAGCGGCGAGCAGGCGCGGCGTCCAGAGGACGCGGCGGCATTGGCGCTGGTGCGGCAGGCTCGTGCGAGCCTGGAGAAGACGGACGGGGCGGCGATTCGGGTCGGCATCAACCTGGCGGAGGCGCTGAAGCAGTCTGGGGAGCCGCCGGAGCGCCTGCAGCAGATGCGCGACTTGTACCGCAGCGAGATCCTGGGGTTCACGACGCCGCAGGAGTGCTACCGTTCGCTGGTGGCGCGGGGAGACGGTTCGCTGAGCAAGGCGCTGGACTTCCTGCTGCAGTCGTGCCAGGTGGACATGGAGGCGGCGACGCCTTCGACGCCGCCGGAGGAGCTGCGTCGCATCATTCTGGATTTGCAGTGCGTGAATGTGCTGCGGTTTGTGGTGGAGCGCTTTGATCGGCTGGGGGTGCGGATGGCGAACGAGTTCCAGCAGCCGCTGAATCTGACGGGGGAGACGATCACGGGGCGGGTGCTGGACTTGACCGAGCTCAACTTCATCGACGCGCAGGCGATGGCGCAGTTCGCGGGCGAGTGCGGCGTCGCGAAGTTGCTGGCGAAACTGGATTTCATGCGGGAGAGTTCGGCGATTTTCCGTTCGCTCTCGGGGCGGCTGTTCCGTGACGATGAATCCAGGCTTCGGATGCTGGATGCCGCGCAGGAGTACCTGGACGAACTGGTGCGCGAGGACGAGAAGGAGCGCGAGAAGCAGAAGAACGATGGCTGAGATGGATGTCCCAACCTGGATCCAGCAGGCCGTGCATGGCTTCGGCGAGGCGATGCAGCTGCGGCATTTTGCGTTGAATGCGCAGGGGGTGGCGGGGGTGCGCCTGGAGACGGGCGCCCAGTTGCGGCTGGAACTGCGCGGGGAGGAACTCTGCATGCTGCTCTTGACGCCTGCGGGCGATTCCGTGCGCGAGTTGCAGGAGCTTTTGACGGCGGCGCATCCGCGGCGGCAGCGCGGGCCGTTTCCGATGCACGTCGCGTATCGGGACGGGCAGGCGATTCGGCTGGTGAAGCTGGCGATGAGCGCGATTTCGCGTCCGCAGCTGGAGGCCGCGTTCCGTGAACTGTGGAGTCGTTAGCGATGGCGGAGTTGCGTGTCACCCATCCAGTTTCCCTGCAGCAGAACCTGCAGACCTCCGAGTACCAGGCGCGTCAGGCGCAGGGGACGAATCCAGGTGCGCTGGGGGAGTTGCTGCCTGCGGGCACGACGGTCTCCGAGGAGATTCGGCAGGTCTTCGACCAGGGGCAGAACGTGGACGCGCAGCTGATGGCGGAGGTCGTCGCCTCGTGCGCGGATCCCGAGTTGCGCCAGCCCGCCAAGTTCAACGCGGCCCTGCGCCGCACTGCCGCGCGGCTCAAGGAGGGAGGGACTGCGGAGGGCCGCGCCGCCGCGCGGGTGCTCGACGAACTGCAGCAGGACCAGGACTTGCTGGCCAACTACCGCGCGACCTTGCTGGACTGAGTTTTCTGCCATGGATCCCGAATCCCGTCAAATCCTCCTGATGCTGACCTGGCTCTTCGCGCAGTCGGGCCGCGCCGACAAGGCGCTGGTGCTGGCGGCCTCCCTGCACCGCGCGCTGCCGTCGGACAGCGTGGTGGCGGGGCTCTACGCCAGGCTGCTGCTGGGGGACGCGCGCCCCGACGAGGCGCTGGCGGTCATGGAGCGGACGGCGTTTCCCGCCTCCCAGCGGCGCCTGGAGGCCCTGCTGAAGGCGCGGGCGCTGGCGAACCTGGGGCGGCAGCAGGAGGGGCTCGCCGTGTGGCGGGGCTACCTGGCTGGAAAGGCGAGGTAGGAGGCATCCCTTGAATCTCTCGAATCTCTTGGATCTCTTTCTTTCATGAGCAATGGAATAGCCAAACTTGCGGGGGGGATGAGCCGTTTCGGCGACATCATCCTGGCGCTGCTGGTGGTGATGATCATCGGTCTGATGATCGTCCCGATGCCAGGGTGGGCGACGGACGGCTTCATCGCGACGAACATGGCGATCTCGACGGTGATGCTGATGCTGTCGCTGTACCTGCCGCGTGCGCTGGCCTTCTCGACCTTCCCGTCGATGCTGCTGTTCACGACGCTGTTCCGCCTGTCGCTGAACATCACGACGACGCGTCTGATCCTGCTCTACGCGAATGCGGGCGCGATCATCCAGACCTTCGGCGAGTTCGTGGTCGGCGGCAACTTCGTGGTCGGCGCGGTCATCTTCCTGATCATCACCATCGTGCAGTTCGTGGTGATCTCCAAGGGCGCCGAGCGTGTCTCCGAGGTCGCCGCGCGATTCACCCTGGACGCGATGCCCGGCAAGCAGATGTCGATTGACGCGGACATGCGCGCGGGGAGCATCACCCAGGAGCAGGCGAGGGAGCGGCGCGACGAACTCTCGCGCGAATCGCAGCTTTACGGCGCGATGGACGGCGCGATGAAGTTCGTCAAGGGCGATGCGGTGGCGGGTCTCATCATCACCGCGATCAACATCGTCGGCGGCTTCTGCATCGGAATGCTGATGAAAGACATGGACGCCGCGAAGGCCATCAAGACCTACGCCATCCTGACCATCGGCGACGGTCTCGTGAGCCAGATCCCCTCGCTGCTGATCTCCATCACCTCGGGCGTCATTGTCACGCGCGTCGGCGGGGAGGACAACAAGCCGCTGGGCGTGGACATCGTGAACCAGTTCTTCGCGCAGCCGAAGGCGATTTTGCTGGGCGCGCTCATGCTGTTTGCAATCGGGCTGATCCCCGGCTTCCCGAAGCCGCAGTTCTTCCTGCTGGCGGCGGTCACCGGCTTCATCGGGCTGGGGCTGCTGCGTTCGCAGCGGCAGAAGAAGGCGGCGGAGGAGGCGCAGGCCGATCCGCTTTCGGCGGCGACGGCGTCGGTGGACGAGGGGAAGCCGAAGCCGCAGGCGGGGCCGGGCAAGGAGGGGGACGCGTTCACGCTGGTGACGCCGCTGATGGTGGACATCGACTCGCGCATTCGCAGCCATCTGACGTACC
>JAEEXV010000099.1 GCA_016287975.1 Lentisphaeria bacterium
CAGACCCATCGGAGACCCCAGACCCGAGACCCCAGACCCATCGGAGACCCCAGACCCGAGACCCCAGACCCGAGACCCCAGACCCATCGGAGACCCCAGACCCGAGACCCCAGACCTATCGGAGACCCCAGACCCCAGACTTCAGACCCATCGGGGGCTCGGCGTTCTGTGCCGCCCCATTCTTGGGGCGGTAAATGACCCCAGACCCATCGGAGGCCCCGGCGTTCTGTGCCAGCCCATTTTTGGGCTGGTTCATGATTCGCGACTCGCATCAGGCGCGGAGCAGGGGGCTTGGAAAAGTAGAATGGTTTTATAATGCAAAGCGCGCCCTGTCAACAAAATATGATGGTAAAAACGGCGGGCGGGCATTGATATTTCAGGAAAACGGGCTATAATATGCGGGAAGGCGTTCGATTTTTCGTTGTGATGCAATAAGATAGAATAGTTTTAGAATAGTTGTGGCAATGTCTTCTTCAGGAATGGGGCAGGAGTATGCCGTGGAGTCGGGTCGCGGGCGGCTTCGGATGCGGGCGTGGTTTTTGGAGCGGATTCGGTCGGGGAAGCTGGCGGCGGGGACGGAGTTGGCGGGGACGGCGGTGCTGGCGCGCCGTTTCGGGCTGTCGCTGATGTCGGCGCAGCGGACGCTGTCGGAACTGGCGAAGGAGGGGTATCTGGAGCGCCGTCCTGGTCGTCGGACGGTGGTGTGCGGGGCGCGCCGTCCCGTGGCGGGGGACACGGTGGGGGTGATGCTTCCGCAGATGGGCCTTCCGCTGACGGCGCAGACGAGTCCGAACCACTTTCGGTTTGTGCAGGGCATCCTGTCGGCCTTGGAGACGGAGGGCTGGAACATGATGGTGCTGGGGGGGATGGGGGAGGCGCCGTCGGCGGAGGCTTTGCGCGCGCGCGACTTGTGCGGGTTGATCTGCGTCCAGCCGCTGCTGCGGCAGCTGGAGTGGCTGGAGAGCATCCGCGCGGGCGGCCTGCCAGTGGTGGTGGTGAACGCGCGTCCACCAGAACTCTATGCGGGCTTTGCGCAGGTCGCGCGGGATTACGCGGGGGGAGGGCGGCTGGCGTATGAGGAATTTCGGAGGCGGGGGTGCCGCAGGCCCGCCTTCGCGACGCCGACCTTTGTGCAATGGGAGAAGCCGCAGTTGCAACTGCTTCGGGGCTTTGCGCTGGCGGCGCGGGAAGACGGCGTCTCCGTCCCGGTCATTGAACTTTTCCTGAAGACGCCGTCGTCGTCGGAGGTCGCGGCCTGTGTGCCTGAACTGCTGCGTCGGCTGGCGCCGTACGACGCGGTGCTTTGCGCGCACGGCACGGTGGCGGAGGCCATCCATGCCGCGGATCCAGGGCTGGCGCTGATCGGCCTTGCCATGCAGGGCAAGTCGCCAGACTATCCGCATTTCCTGGGGGCTCCCGAGGAGGAGGGGCGGGCGGCGGTCGAGGTGCTGGTGGAGGCGCTGCGCAAGGGCGGCGCGCCGCGGCGGGTGCAGCCCATGGAGCGTCAGGGAGGATGGTCATGAAAGAAGCGCGTGCCATGAAGGAAGTCCGCCGCCATGCGGTCGAACTCTGCATTGTCGGCGGCGGCATCGCGGGGCTGTGCGCGGCGTTGTCGGCGGCGCGGCGCGGTGTTCAAACGCTGTTGATGCACGACCGGCCAGTGCTGGGAGGAAATGCATCGAGCGAGGTCCGGATGCACATCTCCGGGTCGAAGCGCTTGCTGGAGACGGGGCTGGTGGAGGAACTGCGGCTGGAGAATGCGCATGCGAATCCGGAGGCCAATTGGTCCCTGTGGGACGCCGTGCTTTTCGGCAAGGCCATCGCCGAACCCAATCTGACGCTGCTCTTGAACACCACCTGCCAGGAGGCGGTCATGGACGGGCCACGTATCGCCGCCGTCCGGGGCTGGCAATTGACGACCTATTCCTGGCACGAGGTCGAGGCCGACTGCTTCGCGGACTGCTCGGGGGACAGCATCCTGGCGGTGCTGTCCGGTGCGGAGTGGCGCATCGGGCGGGAGGCCGCCGACGAGTTCGGGGAGGACATCGAGCCGCCCGTGGCGGATGGCAAGACGATGGGGATGAGCCTGCTGCTGGAGGCGCGGGAGGAGATGCGCCCGAGTCCGTTCGTGCCTTTTCCCTGGGCGCACCGCTATCCGGACGAGAAATCCCTCGCCCATCGGCCTTCGCATCTGCCGGGGCAGACGAACTACTGGTGGATCGAGACGGGAGGCGCGGGGGATGTGCTGCGGGAGGCGGAGCGGGATCGGGACGAACTGGTGAAAATAGCGCTGGGCGTATGGGACCACGTCAAGAACACCGGCGATCATGCGGCGGCGAACTGGCGTCTGGAATGGATGGGGTTCCTGCCGGGCAAGCGCGAGAGCCGCCGCTGCTTGGGCGACTACATCCTGACGCAGGGCGACGTGCACGCCGGCGGGCGCTTCCCCGACATCGTCGCCTACAGCGGCTGGCCGATGGACGACCACCATCCCGATGGCTTCGCGCACCGCGGTGCCGCCACCATCTTCCATCCCGTCCCGCCGACCTATGGCATCCCCTACCGCTGCCTCTACTCCCGCAATATCGAGAACCTCTTCTTCGCGGGCCGCAACATCAGCGTCACCCACGCGGCCTTGAGCGGCACGCGTGTCATGGCGACCTGCGCGCTTCTTGGGCAAGCCGTCGGCACCGCCGCCGCCCTCGCCCGCCGCCACCGCCTCGCGACGCCGCGGGAGGTCGGCGCGCACATCGCCGAATTGCAGCGGTGGCTCATGGACGACGACGCGACCTTGCCTGGCCTCGTCCGCGCCCTCCCTGACGTGATGCGCGGCGCCGTCCTCTGCGGCCCGACTGAATGCGAGGCGTTGCTGGACGGCGTGGAGCGCGACGAGGACGGCGGGCGCCATGCCGTCGCGCTGCGGCCGGGCGAAAGCCTGACCTGGCGCTGGCCGCAGGAGACTGCGTTCCTTGGGATTCGGCTGGTATGCGACAGCGACCTGGGGCGTACGAGGGACAAGAGCCATTTGAACATGCCGACCTCCTGGCCGCTTTCGTTCCAGTTGCGCCGCCCGCCGGAGACCCTGCTTCCCGCCTTCCATATTGAATTGGAGGAGGGCGGCGTATGGCGCGAACTCCACCGCACCGGTGAGAACTACCAGCGCCTCATTCAACTGCAGGGCGACTTCCGCGGGAGCGCATTGCGTCTGACGGCCGACGCCGTGCGCGGCGCAACTGGAGCCAATCGGATTTTTGCTTTTGACGTTACCAACGACCCCCATTGAACAGAGGAGAAACCACCCCATGCACGCTTTTGAGAAATTCTTCACATTGATTGAATTACTGGTCGTGATCGCGATCATCGCGATTTTGGCGTCCATGCTGCTGCCGGCGTTGTCGAAGGCGCGCGAGAAGGCGCGCAACACAGCCTGTGTCAACAAACTCAAGCAGATTGGCCTGACCTACACCTTGTATGCGGATGACAACCAGGCCTGGCTGCCAGTGATCAACATCCAGACGGGGCCGCCCGAGGCGCAGGTCGCCCCTACGCGGGGCGGTTCATCGTATGAGACGTGCGGCATGAACGCCGTCATCCGCCAGGGCTATTTCGGCGGCTCGGGCGCGACCAAGGCGGCCTGCTACAAGTGCCCGTCCGACCGGGTGAACTTCGGACAGGACAATTCGGGCGGCGCGGCCGTCGCCTCCAACAACAAGTTCTCCTACTACTACATCCCGCTGTATGGCAGCCGTGTGACGGCGCTGGGATACACGGCGGCGGAGGCGCCGCTGCGCAGCCGCAATCGCCTCTCCGGCATGGCCTCCCCCAACAACAAGATTGTCTTTGACATCCACTTTGACAAGGGCACGAAGTTGCCCGGGGAGACTCCGAATCACCTGGAGGCCGTCAATTTCCTCGCGATGGACGGCCACGTCGTGACCAGTGCGCATTTTCCGCCGGGCTATCGCGCCGTCGCCTGGAAGAAAGTCGTCCCCTGGATGGACAAACTGTAGGAGGAAGCCATGAAGACATTGTGCCTGGGAGTATTTATTGCGGCTGCGGCCGCCTTGCTGACGGCCGCGCCGCGTCGGCCCGCGCGGCCGAAGGCGCCGGTGCTGGAGCGGGACAAGCGCTGGGAGAATCTGTCCCGTGAGGCCCGCACGGTGGAGGAGCGCTTGCGAAGCGACCCGATGATGTTCCCGTATGATGCAGGCGGGATTGTCCCCGTGCCGGAACGTGTCGAGTATGGCGACGCCCATCTGCCGATTGGGCGGGTCGGGCTGGTGCTGGGGAAGGGCGTGGCGGCCGACGATCCCCGTGTGCGGCTGCTGGCGGAGCGCATCGTACGCTACGGCGGCCGCGCGGAGGTCATCCAGGCGGCCAATGCCGCGCGGTGGCCGCTGGTGCTGTCCCTCGGCGAGACCGGCCTTGCGGAAATCCAGGCGCCGGCGCATCCGGAGGGCTACGCCTTCCGGATGGTACGTCCTGGTCTCGTCGCGGTCGCCTGGCGGGACAACCTCGGCTTCACCTGGGCGGTCACATCGCTGGCGCAATTGGTCGGTCCCAAGGGCTTCCGCCCCGCCGCCGTTGAGGACTGGCCGGCGGTCGCCCGCCGCATCGGGGGCATCCCGCGGCGTCTTGACAGCCGCAAGTGGTTTTCGGACTACACGAGCCCCGAACTGCTGAACATGGCGCTCTACGCCAAGAACAACGAAATCATCCTCTCATATACGGCGCTCATCCCCAACCACGGCCCGAACACCTATTGGCGGGAACCGCGCCCGGAGCGTTTCCTGGCGCAGCTCAAGCGCATCGGCGAGGCCCTGAACCCGCTCGGCATCACCTGGTACTGCGGCATCATCGCCTTCGGGAAGCGCGACAGTCCCCAGCAGCAGGAGTGGATGCTCGATTCCGGCAGCGACCGCGACTTTGAGATTCTCATGAAGTTGTGCACCGCAATCGCCGAGGCTGGCGGCAACCCCATGTTCTACTGGGAAGACCACCGCAAGCCCATCGGGAAGGCCGACCGCGAGCGCTTCGGCAGCGCACGGGAGGCCGACATCTTCCTCGTCAACCGCCTCTACCATGCCCTGCGCGTCAAATACCCGAAACTCCGGTTCATCTTCTGCCCGCCTTTTTACCATGGCCCTGAAGGGGCGCCCTCGCCGTTCCTGGACGAGGACCGGGAGGAGTATCTCCGGGGCATCGGCGCGCGCTTCCCCAAGGATGTCGACATCTGCTGGACAGGGCCGCGCGTCTGCTCCACGCACGTGACGCGGGAGCATCTCCAATGGATCACCGGGCTGCTGGGGCGCAAGCCGCTCTATTTCCAGAACCGCGCCGACTACGGCCGCCGCCCCGTCGTCTACTACCCGGGCGACCACCTCAAGGGCTTCCAGACCTTCTACTTCCCTGGCTTTCTGAAGGAAATCGACGGATACTACTTCAACTACTCCAATCCCGTTCTGAACGCCCTGGTCTCCCAATTCCTCTGGAATCCAGACGCATACGATCCCGCGCGCACCTCCGATGCCGTCCTTGCCCAGTACCTCGGGGTGGAGTTGCAACCCGCCCTGAAACGTCTGCATGATGCGCTGAATGCATTCAACCGCACCGAATTCCGGGTGACACCGGGGGCTGTGCGCGACCTCCCGCGGTTGACACGGGCGCGCGACGAGGGCATCGCCGCATACCGCGAAATGCTGGCGGCGCGGCCGGCGGCCGCCCCCCTCGCGCTCGACTACACGCTGCCCTTCCTCAACCACGCCATCGCCTTCGTCCACCAGCTGGAGCAGCGGATCGGCTTGGAGGCCTTCGACGCGGCGGCGGAGGCGATCCGCAAGACGGCGGTGCGCGAGGCCGGCCTCTCCGCCGCGACCGACCGACTCGTCACCTCCTTCGACCTGGATGGTGCGCCGCCACGCAAATACCGCCAGCGCCGGTCTGGCGGCAAAAACTACACCGAGGAGCGCTGGTGCGTGGTGGTGAATGGCTCGCGGACGAACTTCGGGCGGATCACGTTCGACTTCCCCGCCCATCCGTGGCCAGCCGAGGGCGACTACGAACTCATTGTGTGCGCGCTCGATGATGACGCCCCGGTGCCATGCCCCATCCGGATTACCGTCAACAACTTCGTCGCCCACGAGGGACCGGCGCCTTTCCAACGGGACGGATGGACCCTCCATACCTTCCGCATCCCTGGAAAGGAGATCTTCCGCGGCAACCACGTGCTTCTGGAGAACCTCGCCCCCTCCGACGCGATTGCGGGTCCGCCATTCCTCTGTGTCGCCTATTGCATCGTCAGGAAACTGTAGCCATGGACTTCCTCTCCCTTGGCGGGGAACTCGCCAATCTGACGGGTTTCGTGCAATTCCGGTTGCCGGGTGGCTGCCGCGTGCAGGTTTGCGCAGGTCAGGAAAACCCCTTCGTCAAAGTCCGTCTGGAGGCGGAGTTCCCCCGCCCAGACACCCTCGTCGTGCGCCTGCGCTGCCGCAACTGCCAGGACTACCCGCTCTTCCTGGAGTGCCTCGCGCCAGCCAGCCTGGAGGCCGATGTCGGCGGAACGACCGCGCTGGGCGAGAGCGTGACCGCCTGGACGATGCTCGCGGGCGGTCTCGGCCCTGGAGTGCGCGCCCTCTGCACGGAGTGCTTCTCCCACAAGGCGCGGGACTTCCACGCGCGGGACTACGCGCTCTTCGGCAACAACGCCCGCGGCCGCTATCTGCTGTTCGGCTTCCTGGAGTTCGACCGCCAGGACACGCGCATCGCCCTCCATGCCGAACGGGACAACGTCCGCCTGGAGCAACTCGTGGCGCGCTGCGAACTGGCGGGGTGTCCGCTGCCCCCTGGCGCCCAATGCGTGAGCGAGCCCCTGCTGGTGCGCGTCGGCGGCGCCCCCGCGCAGATGATGCTCGAATACACGGACGAACTGGCCAGGCGGCATGGCCCGCGCCGCCGTTTTCCCGACCTCACGGGCTGGGCGACCTGGGACTACTACCAGCGCGGCATCACCGAGGCGGAGGTCATGCGCAACGTCCGCTGGCTGGCCGAACACCGTTCGACCGTCCCTGTCTCCTACATCCAGCTGGACGACGGCTACGAGGTGCGCGAGGGGGACTGGCTGCTGGCCAACGAGAAGTTCCCGCATGGCCTGAAGTGGCTGGCCGACGAAGTGCACGCGGCGGGCTTCCAGGCGGGGCTGTGGGTGTGCCCGTTCCTGGCGGCGCCGCAGTCGCGGGTCGCCGTGGAGCATCCCGAGTGGCTGCTGCGCGGCAGGACTGGCGCCCCGCTTGTCCTCAACGGCTATGCGGTGCGGGAGGTGCATGGCCTGGACTGCACCGTCCCTGGCGTGCTCGACTATCTGCGCGGGCTGGCGCATGCGCTCACCGTCGACTACGGCTTCGACTACCTCAAATTGGACGGCGCCAATCGGCAGGTGCTTTCCCGTCTGGGCTTTCCGCAGGATGCGGGGGTCGGGCGCGGCGAGGCGATGCGGCGGGGGCTTGCCGCCTTCCGCGAGGGGATGCGCCCTGGCGCGATCCTCCTCAATGGTTCGACCTTCGGCCTTTCGCTGGGCATCTCCGATGCGATGCGCGTCGGGGAGGACGCAGGCGGGCGCTGGGATGCCTCGAAGATCGCCAAGGACCACGGCGAGCGGGACCGTTTCAACGGCCCTGGCGAAGTGCTGCGGGCCATTGCGGCCGCCAACAACCATTTCTACCTGCACAAGCGCCTCTGGACCAACGACCCCGACTACCTGGTGGTGCGCCAGGAGGGGCTGAACTCCGAGTTGTCCCTGGAGGAGGCCCGTTCCTGGGCGACTGTCGTCGCCATGAGCCAGGGCACCGTCATGCTCGCCGATCCGCCTGGCGAACTGCTTCCCGAGCGGCTGGAGATCGTGGAGAAGATCCTTCCCCACGCCCCCGCCGCGGCCCGTCCCGTCGATTTCTTTCGGCGCAATGTCCCCGCGATTCTGGCCATGCCGCTGCGGAATGCCGTGGGCGACTGGCTGCTGGTTTCCGTCACCAACACCGACCTGCCCAAGCGCAATCGCGACTATGTCCTCGACTTCCAGGAACTCGGCCTCGACCCCGACAGCGACTATCGGCTGTTCGAGTTTTGGACGTCGGCCGACTGCGGCACGGCGCGCGGCGCCTTCACCGTCCGCGACCTCCCGCCGCACCATACGCGGCTCTTCGCCATTCGGCGCCATACTGGCGCGCTCCAGATCCTGGGGACCGACGCGCATTTCACCATGGGCGCCGTCGAAATCACTGCCTTCGACGGCCGCATGCTCCATGTCCGCCCGCGCCCCAAGCCGTGGCGCGTCTTTTTCGCCCTCCCCGAAAGCGGTCCCTGCCTCAGGGGGCTCCGCCGCCATTCCGCGCACTGCGGCTGCCTTGAGATTCCGCCTGGCGCAACCGAGGCACCGCTGAAGTGACCCCGCGCGGTTTTCGGGGCGGATTGGAATGAGATCGGGCGATTCGAGCCAACCAGCGGGCAAGCCCGCTGGCACACGCGGCTCAAGATTCAAGATTCAAGATTCCGGGCGGCTCAAGATTCCGGGCGGCTCAAGATTCTGGATTCAAGATTCCGGGCGGCTCAAGATTCCGAATTCACCGTCAAGATTCTGGATTCAAGATTCCGGGCGGCTCAAGATTCTGGATTCAAGATTCCGGGCGGCTCAAGATTCTGGATTCAAGATTCAGGATTCAAGGCGGCTCAAGATTCCGGATTCAAGATTCCGGATTCAAGGCGGCTCAAGATTCCGGATTCAAGATTCCGGATTCAAGATTCAAGGCGGCTCAAGATTCGGGATTCACCGTCAAGATTCTGGATTCAAGATTCCGGGCGGCTCAAGATTCCGGATTCACCGTCAAGATTCTGGATTCAAGATTCCGGGCGGCTCAAGATTCCAGATTCAAGATTCCGGATTCAAGATTCAAGGCGGCTCAAGATTCATGATTCAAGATTCCGGATTCAAGATTCAAGGCGGCTCAAGATTCCGGATTCAAGATTCAAGGCGGCTCAAGATTCGAGTCCCATTTTCCCCTTTTCACTTGCTACCGCCAGACCAGCCTCATATTCCATGCTGCCGCGGCAATCTGGGTATGCCGAGCAACTCCAGAATGGGCGACCTGCATTGCGGCCCTTTTTAGCAAGGACCTTGCGCATCGGTTTGCCACAGAACGGACAGTTTGGCGTCGGGGTTTCATTTAACTGGGCATCCCGTTGTTCTAAACGGGCTTTGCTCATTCGTTCAGTGAAGCCGCCATTCTGCGAAAAATCCGTTGCGATGAGTTCCATGTGGCGGTGCAAGAGTTTGCAGGCCTGTTCAATCAACACGAGAATGGAATTGGCGGCAAGCACTGGATCTTCGGCCTCACACCACGGGGCAAAGCGTCGTTGCATTGCCAGCAGATATTCCCCGTAGTCGTGACGGAGATTCCCAGGTGTTCCAGATTCAAAAGGTGCCAGGGAAAGTTTCAGGATTTCCTGCATTTGAATATCCGATTCAGCCCAAGGCGAAAGTTTGTTTTCCAAAATAAAAGCCTCATAGTCCCCCGCCAGTTCCTCTAGAGATCCCTTCGCGACATCATAAAGCCGCAATTCTGTTTCCTTGCTGGTGCCTGCGCGAACAGAACCTTCCACAATATTCTGCCTGGCGCTGCGCGCTGCTCCGACCATTTGGCCAACGGTCTTCCCCAAGGCATCATTTTGATAACTGTAGTTTCTGCGGCAGAAGGTGCAGGTGAAATGATACACGAGGCAGACGTATGCAAAGGCGAACATTTTCCGATAGCCGCCGTACGGACCGATGATTTGTGTCATTTGCGAATCCTCCTTGTTCATGGGTGAAATCAAACGTTGGGCATTTGCCCGAATGCGAATGATAAGCCCACTTTCTGAGATTGCAAATCAAGTGTCGCAAAGACAACAATAATCATAGAAAAGGCGGGAATTGCGGGGAAAAATGCGCCATGCATTTTGAGACTTGGTTGCCCATGAATCTTGAGCCGCCCTGAATCTTGAATCTGGAATCTTGAGCCGCCCTGAATCTTGAATCTGGAATCTTGAGCGGCCTTGAATCTTGAATCCTGAATCTTGACGGCGAATCCCGAATCTTGAGCGGCCCTGAATCTTGAATCCTGAATCTTGAGCGGCCCTGAATCTTGAATCCTGAATCTTGAGCGGCCCTGAATCTTGAATCCTGA
>JAEEXV010000100.1 GCA_016287975.1 Lentisphaeria bacterium
GACGGCTGGGACGGCTGGGACGGCTGGGACGGCTGGGACGGCTGGGACGGCTGGGACGGCTGGGACGGCTGGGACGACTGGGACAACTGGGACAACTGGGACAACTGGGACAACTGGGACAACTGGGACAAGTCGGTTCTGGTAACCAGATTATCCAATTTAGGCATTTTCCATAGTATAGCGTCCGTTGTGGAAAATGCAAATGTGGGTGGGGTTGAAAATGCGTTGTGTGGATTGGCGGGGATTGGGATTGTGGTTACATTACCTTCCATGGCGGATATAGAATTTCAACCGAAGAACAATGGGGTTCCGCTGTGGATAGGCGGGATAGTGCTGTTTCTGGTGGTGTGCTGGCTGCTGGGGACGCTGCGCGTTCCTGAGAAGCCCGCGGCGGAGTCGGAGGCTCCTGTTCGCGCGAAGGCGGTTTCCGAGGTGCGCGGGGCGTCTCGTCCTGCGTCGTCTGCGTCGTCGAAGCCTGCGGTTCAGGTGGAGGTGCTCCATCCTGTGGTGTCCCGTGTGGAGGGGCCGCTGGCTTCGGTCGTGGTGGGGGCGTCGGATACGGAGGCATATCGGCGGCTGCTGGAACTGGCGGCGTCGCAGGGGTGGAAGGCGGATCGGCTGGACGCGCTGCGCAGTGTGCGGCTTCGGCTGGACGCGAAGTCGCTTTCGCGGCTGGCCTCCGAACTGGGCGATGCCATCCAGACGGGGGAGGACGCGCGCATCCAGATTCCAAGGAATCTGCGGGACGAGTATCCCGAATGGGAAGGCAACCCAGGCCCCGCGTTCGGGCGCGACTACCGCGCCTATCTTGGCGTCGACGCCTCGGATCCCGCGCGCGGCCGCGGCGTGACCGTGGCGCTTTTGGACACGGCGGTCCTGCCGCATCCCGCGCTGAAAGGCGCGGCGATGACCACGCTGGATCCCTGCGGGATCGCGGAGCGGGACGGGCAGGCGTTCAGCGACCACGGCACGGCGGTGGCCTCGATTCTGACGGGCGCGCTGGGAGTCACCAACGCGTCGGTGCGGGCGTATGCGGTGCTGGACGCGGAGGGGAACGGGAGCGTCTTTGACGCGGCGAAGGCCCTGGTGGCGGCGGTGGACGACGGTGCGAAGGTGGTCTCGATGAGTTTCGGCACCTACTCCGATTCGGCGGTGATGGCCAATGCGGTGGCTTACGCGCAGGAGAAGGGTGCGCTGCTGGTGGCCGCCGCAGGCAACAACGGCGTGAACGACGTCTGCTATCCCGCCGCCTACGAGGGGGTGGTCGCGGTGGGTGCGGTGTCGGCGGACGGCAATGTGGCGGGCTTCTCGAACCGCGGCGAACGGGTCGATGTCGTCGCGCCTGGCGTGGGGCTGCTGGCGGCGACCGCGAATGACGAGGCGGGGCTTTTCACGGGGACCTCCGCGGCGGTGCCGTGCGTGAGCGGCATCCTGGCGAACTATCTGGCGGCGCATCCCGAGGCCTCGGCGGCGGATGCGCGACGGGTGCTGCTGGAGAACTGCAACGACACGGGGCTGCCAGGGCAGGACGAGGCCTCGGGCAGCGGGATCGTGGACGCCGACCGCATGAACCGCCATGACGCCGAGGGCATCGTGGATGTGGCGGCGGGCGGCATCGAACTCGACGAGGAGGGGGCCATCGTCGTGACGCTGCAGAACACGGGGACGGTTCCAGTGTCGGGGGCGGCCATGACGGCGTTCATCAACGGGCGCGAATACAGCCATGTCTTCAAGTCCGAGATCGCGCCTGGGGATTCGGTGGCGGCGGCGGCGAAGTTGTCGGACGCGGATTTTTCGGGCACGGGGCTGATCCAGGTGCGCACCAGCGTGTCCATCCCAGGGCGGGAGGACCAGCGCATCCGCAACCAGACCAGGGTGCGCACATTCAACCTGAACGAAGGAGTCGAAACGCCATGAACCACAAGATCAAATGGATTTCACACCGAGGCGAGTCCGCGATTGCCCCAGAGAACACGGTCGCGGCGCACCGCGTCGCGCGGGAACTGGGCACGGATGGATCGGAGTGCGACGTCTGGCTGACGAAGGACGGCAAGGTCATCGTCTGCCACAACGCGACGACGGGCATGATGGCGGATCGCGACCTCAGCGTGCAGGGCAGCACCTTTGACGAACTGCGCGCGCTGACCGTCGCCAACGCGGACCCCGCCTACCAGCATGAGCGTTTTGCGACGCTGACGGAGATCGTGGCGGAGCTGGGGCCTGGGCGGGAATTGTACCTGGAACTCAAGGGCAAGGATCTGGCGCTGGTGCCCGCAGTCGTCGCGGAGGTGAAGGCCATCGGGCTGGAGCCCGAGCGCTGCGTCTTCATCGGCTTTGACCCGCTGCTGATGCAGGCGGTCAAGGCGGCGCTGCCGCAATACAGGATGCTCTACCTGACGGGCGTCGGCTACTATCCTCGGGTCGAGGAACTCATCGCGATGCTCAAGGCCATCCATGCCGACGGCGTCGACATCTCGTATGCGGGCGAAAGCGACGGCACCGCGGACTACTACCGCGCGCTGCACGAGGCGGGGTTCTACGTCGCCGTCTGGACCATCGACTATCCTGGTCTCGCGCGGCGCTTCATCAGCTACGGCGCCGACGCCATCACCAGCAACCGCGCCGCCGCGCTGAAGGGTCTGCTTGGATGAAGAGGCACAAGGAATGAATCGGATGACTGTTCCAATCAACTGGCGGCGCCTGGGACTGGCGCTGTTGCTGGCGGCGTTCTGCGCGCATGGGGCGGGGCGGCAGGCGACGGTGACGGCGACGGGGAGGGGGGACACCTTCAAGGAGGCGAAGCAGGCCGCGCGGCGGAAGGCCATTGCGGAGGTCGGGGAGAAGTATCTGCGGCTGCAGCACTCCTGGCGCACACCCGAGGAGCGCGCAGTGGTGGTGGAGAGCCTGCTGACAGTCAGTGATTCGTTTGTGAAGTCGTTTCGGGTTTTGGAGCGCAAGGACCGCCAGGACGAGACGTGGATTCGGGCGAAGGTGACGATCGACATCAAGACGCTGAAGGCGGCGATTTCGCTGATTGCGGCTTCGGACGAGAGCGGCGGGCGTCGTCGGCATCGGCTGCCGAAACCGCCGCCTCCGCCTCCTCCAGGCACGAATGTGCCACCGCCGAAAAACGGGTTCCGCCCTGAAATCCCCCCGCCAGGCGGCGGGAACCCCGCGCGTCCAGGGAACCAGCCTTCGGACCACCCCGAGGTCAACCACAACCCTGCGCGTCCAGGGAACCAGCCGTCGGACCACCCCGAGGTCAACCACAACCCCGCGCGTCCAGGGAACCAGCCTTCGGACCATCCCGAGGTCAACCACAACCCCGCGCGTCCAGGGAACCAGCCCACGGATGTGAAGCCGCCGGCTCCGCGTCCGAAGCCGCCGCGTCCGCCTCGGCGGAGACGTCCCTCTTCGCAGGGGCTGGAGATCGAGCCGCTGGATTTTTAACTGAGAAACCCAACCAAGGAAGGAGCATAGATCATGGAATTTTCGTTGAACAGCAACTCGTTGCAGAAGCGTGCCGCATCGGGGGCGGGAATGGAGCCCGAGGCGATCGCGGCCCTGGCGGCGGAGGCGGGCTTCCAGTACATGGAGTGGGGGCTTCCGAAGGAGGATGTGGCGGCGGCGGCGGCGCGGATGCGCAAGGCGGCGGAGGCGAATGGCCTGAAAATCCTGTCGTTTATCAACGGGCCGAGCATACTGTTTCCAGAGCGGGTGCTGGAGATCGGGAAGATTGCGGCGGACAACGGCGGGCCTCGGCTGCGCATTGCGCATCCGTGGTTTGCCTGGGATTTGAATGAATCTCGGCATCAGCCAGATGATTTCACGAAACTGGTCGAGATGAGTCGGGTCGGGCTGGCGAAACTGAACCAGCTCGCGGGAGACCTGCCAGTGCAGTTCGTCTTCGAGACGCATGGCTGCAGCGTCTTCGCGTCGCCGTGGGCGGCCTATACGCTGATGTCCGAGTACCCAGCCTCGCGCTACGGGATGATCTACGATCCGACCAATACCTGGCTGGAGGGTTTCGTGCGCCCGCGCGGGGCGGTTGAACTCCTCGGCGACAAGCTCTCGTATATCCATGCGAAGGGGCTGAAGATCGTCTTCGAGGAAGGCACGCGTAAATCGACGCGCTGCGGCCTTGCCGAAGGCGCCGCCAACTGGCCCGAGATCTTCTTCGCGCTGAAATTGCACCGCCAGCAGCCCGTCTTCTCCTTCGAGGAGATGGCGTCGCCTGCGGAGACCGTGCTCGAGGAACTCAAGACAGGGCGCGACTATCTGATCAAGACCGAGGCGGAGGCCCCATCGACCCTCGTCGAGCCATACCTCGACTTCAACTATAAATAGGGTCGGGGCATCAGGTTTTCCGAGAGCGGGGGGCTGGGCTGGTCAGCGTGGACGCCACGGCGGGCACCGTGGCGTCGGGCGCAAATGCGCCGGATTTTCCGGATCTTCCGGATCGCTCTATTCCCCATACGGGTCGGCGATTGCCGACATTTCCATGCCCGAAGTTGTTGCCACGGCGGCCTCGCCGTGGCAACCATTTTCGGATTTTTCAATCAGGCAATCGCCTACCCTCTTGGGGAACAGCGGGAACAAGCGTTGGTCAAATGGATTGGATCTGTCATGCGCCAAAGAATGTGGTTCAAATGCGGCTTCCAAAGAGATGCGCGGCATGCCTATGTAAGGAAGCCCCCGCAAGGGGGCGTTGGAGCATAGCCAGGGGTGGAGCGAGCCGCGAGCGGCGAGCGGAACCCCTGGAGGAGCGCCGAAAACAGATCGGCGCCCAGAAATGGCTGCCATTGCCGGAGGCGGAGGCGAAGGGAGGGCGGAAGCCCGACCGCAGCCTTCCGCCTCCGGCAACGACAGCCGTCCCAGGGCCGCAAGGCGGCATCTGTCGATGGCTCCCGTTGCCAGGCGTTCCCGCCGCCCCTGCGGGGCTCCTGTCGTTTTTTACCGCCCCCAGGGGTTTCGGGCGCTGACGCGCCCTCCACCCCTGGCTATGGTCCAACGCCCCCTTGCGGGGGCTTCTTACACAGGCATGCTGCGTATTTTTTCGGGGATCGCTTCTCTTCCACACGCTTCCAGCGTGTCTGCATTATGGGGACAGGTGCCGACCATCTTGGGGAACAGCGTTCCGGATTTTCCGGACCTTCCGGGAGTGAGGGCTGGGCTGGTCAGCGTGGACGCCACGGCGGGCGCCGTGGCTACTGGCGCGGACTCGGAGAGGACGCTATGCGATCGGCGCGTCGGCGCAGAATGCCTTGCGGCCGCAGCGGGCACAATGCGCGCCGCGCCAAACGGAGTCGAACTGCTCGCTGAGGGGTTCGACGAGCGTCGGCTCGTCGGTCAACACGCCGTTTTCGAAGTTGCGGCGGGCGTCGGCTTTTGCGCCAAGGCCCGCGCCAGTCAGGTTTGCACTGCCGAAATAGGCGATCCTCCCGTCGGCGATGATGCACTTGAAATGGACGCGCGGGCACAGCACGCGCTCCATCTGCGTCCACAGCAGCGGATAGCGGTCGAAGTCCTCGCGGAAGTTCGCCCCTGGTTCCTTGGCGTGGATCAGACGAATCGCCACGCCGCGCGTCAGGAGCGACGAAAGCACCTCCAGGAACGGCACCATGTCGCCGCGCCCTGGAACCTCGACATACATATCCTTGATGTCCGCTGTCGCAATCCAAAGACGCTCCCGCGCCTTGGGGACGATTCCCTGGATCACCTTTACGTAGATTTCACGGTTTGAGACAAAGGCTAGCATATTCACATGCCTGTGGCGGGGGTGGTTTCCCACAGGACTTAGGACTTTGGACCCAGGACCCAGGACCCAGGACCCAGGACCCAGGACTTTGGCCCCAGGACTTTGGACCCAGGACCCAGGACTTTGGACCCAGGACTTTGGACCCAGGACCCAGGACTTTGGACTTTGGACCCAGGACCCAGCGTTCTGCGCTGGCCCATTTTTGGTCCAGTAAATGACCCAGGACCAGAGACATTGGGCATTTGCCTCCTGCCCGGCGTTCCCGTGGCTATTGGAGTGGGGTGACGCGGTCGCCGTCGGGCTGGATCCACTCGATTTCGCGGTAGAACTCGCGGAGGGCGGCGGCGATGGTGTCGTGGGCGCGGGTGCGGATGCGTCGGCGCGGGAGTTTCCCGAACATCGGGATGGTCGAGGCGCCGTTTTCGCGGTACTCGGCCTCGGCCTGGTAGGGGGCGGCGAGTGCGGGCAGGGGGAATCCCTCCTTGCCGCAGTCAAGGAGGCGTCGGACGGCGCGGCAGGCGCCTTCGCGGATGCGTCGGCAGGCCTCCTTCGGGGAGCAGTGGACGGCGTGCAGCTGGGAATCCTTGGCGGCGTCGGCGGTCGCCTCGGGGGGCGCGGGTGGATTCAGGCCATATTTGACGGCGACGGCGACGGCGCCAGGGGTCAGCGCTTCCGCTTCGCACCGCATGGCCTCGCATCCGCTCACGAAGATGGTGGGGATGCCCTCCTCGGCGGCGGCGTAGGCGAGCTGGCCGTATTCGCCGAGGGATTTTCCGTTGAGGCGGAAGTCGATGCAGTCGAACATCTGGGTGTGGGAGAGATGGCCTTCGGGCGTGCAGCTCTTGGGGTGCTGCCCGACGAAGGCGAGGGCGGAGTAGTCGCCGCCAGTGTAGGGCCAGGCGGGCCCGGTGCCGCGCTGGAGCATCGCGCGGGAGTCGAGGAGTTCGCCTCGGATGGAGCCGCCTGAGCCATGGCCGTCGAGGACGACGACCTCGGCGGCGCCGCCTTCAAGGAATCCCGCGATGGCGGCGTTGGCCTCGTCGGTCAGGAAGCGGCATCCGCATTCGTTGCGGTAGCCTTCGGGGACGCACCAGTGGTCGAAGTCCAGGATGCCCGCGACGCCCTCGATGTCGGTGATGAGTTTGATGCGGATGGGGGTGGCCATGGATTATCGTCTCCAGAAAGTGGGGAAGACCAGGACGAGCATGGTGTAGAGTTCGAGGCGCCCGATGATCATGGTGAGCATGAGGATCCACTTGGCGATCCAGGGGAGGGTGGCGAAGGAGGCGGAGGGGGCGGTGGCGCCGAAGCCAGGGCCGACGTTGCCGATGCAGGTAAGGGAGGAGCCCAAGGCGGTGCCGATGTCGATGCCAGGGAAGAGGGAGAGGAGGAAGGCGACGGCAAGGAGGATGACGATGTACATGACGGCGAAGGCCATGGTCTTGCTGACGGTGGCGTCGTCGAGGCGCTCGTCGTTGAGGCGGACCTCCTGGAGGGCGCGCGGGGAGAGGCAGTGGCGGATCTCGTTGCCGAGCTGCTTGAGCATCACGAGCAGGCGCGAGACCTTCATGCCGCCCGCGGTGCTGCCGCCGCAGCCGCACGGGATCATCAGGATGGCGAGGAGGAGGAGGATGGCGGGGACGCCCCAGAGCGTGTAGTCGGAGGTGGTGAAGCCCGTGGTGGAGGTGAGGCTGACGACGTGGAAGGCCGCAGTGCGCAGATAGGGCTCGACGCCGCGCTGGATGGTGCCGTCGGCGAGGGAGCGGACGCCGTTCGGGCAGTGCACGCCCATGAGGATGGCGATGAAGGCGGTGGCGAAGACGGCGATGAGGAGGAAGCAGCGGAACTCCTCGTCGGGCCAGAGGGAGAGGCGGCGGGTGTAGAGGGCGCGCAGGAAGAGTCCGAAGTTGCAGGCGCTGATGAACATGAAGAAGATGACGGCCCAGAGGATGAGGGGCTTGTCGTTGTAGATCGCCATGCCTGCGGCGTGTGGGGAGAAGCCGCCAGTGGAGACGGTGGAGAAGGAGTGGCAGACGGCGTCGAAGAAGGTCATGCCGAGGGCCCAGTAGAGGAGGATGGAGGCGAGGGTGATGCCGCCGTAGAAGGCGAGCATCATCTTCATGGAGGTGGCCAGGCGCGGAGTCAGCTGGTCGCCCGCGGTCTTGAGGCCAGGGACCTCCGCGTTGTAGAGCATCTTGTTGCGCCCGATGTTGAAGAGCGGCAGGATGAGCATGGTGAAGAAGACGATGCCGAGGCCGCCCAGCCAGTTCAGGATGGCGCGCCAGAAGAGCACGCCCTTGGGGAGGCCGTCGAGGACGGCGCCGACGAGCATGGTGCCGTCCCAGAGGCGGATGCCGTCGCCGAGTACGGAGGCGCCAGTGGTGGTGAGGCCGCTGGCGGCTTCGAAGATGGCGTCGGAGAAGGGCATTTTGACGATGATCACCAGCGGGAGTGCGGCGGCGGCGGAAGTGATGAGCCAGCCGAGACCGACGCTGGCGAAGCCCTCGCGGATGCCAGACTGGAGCGGCGGTTCGCCTGGGCGGCGGCGGGTCAGGCGGAAGGCGGCGTAGGAGACGGCTCCGATGAGGACGGCGCAGGCGAAGAAAGCGACGGCGACCTTGGGGGGGTCGCCGCAGAAGAAGGCGACGGGCGCGGTGAGGAGGAGCGCGGCGGCGACGAAGGCGAGGAGCAGCGCGATGACGTGGATGACGGTGCGGAAGCTCATGACTGGAAATAGGGTTTGAGGAGTTCCTCGGAACTGGGGGTGACGATGGCCGCGATGGTGTCGCCAGCCTGCAGCGCGACGGAGCCTGCGGGCGCCATGACGGTGTCGCCTCGGAAGATCATGGCAAGGACGACGTTGGGGGGGAGTCTGGCGTCGCGGACGAGCTTGCCGACGAGGCGGGATGAGGGCTGGATATGGAATTCGGCGAGGTAGGCCTTGAAGCGCTGGAGGCGCGAGTTGACGCGGTGGACGCCCTCGTTGATGAGCTGCAGGACGGTGTTGACGGCGATGACGGTGGAGTTGAAGCCGCAGTCGATGACCGCCATTTCGGGGACGATCTCCATGTAGCCTGGCTTGTGGGCGACGGAGACGGCCTTGGCGGCGCCGAGTCGCTTGGCGACGATGCAGGAGAGGATGCCGTTCTCGTCGTCCTCCTCGGCGTTGACATAGACGTCGCATTCGGCGATGCCTGCTTCGCGGAGAGTGTCCTCGTCGGTGGTGGGGCCGCAGAGGACGCGGGAGATGCCAGGGAGTTGCGCGAGGAGTTCCTGTCCGCGCTGGCGGTCTGGGTCGATGACGACGACGGGGAGTCCGAGGCGCATGGCGGCCTGCGCGATGTGGAGGCCCTGGAGGGTGGCGCCGCCGAGGACGATGCGCGGACGCGGGCGCGGCTTCTTGCCCTCGACGTAGGCGATGAACTGCGCGACGTGCTCGCGGTCGCCCGCTACGAAGATCTGGTCGTCGGCCTCGATGATGGTCTTGCCAGTGGGGAAGCGGAGGCGTCGGCGGTGGATGAGGGCGGCGAGGCGGACGTTGTCGCGGATTTCCTGGTCGGGGATGTCCTGGAGTTTTGTGCCGTTGAGGGGGGAATCCTCGTCGACGCGGAGGGTGACGAGAGTGGCGTTGGGATTCGAGAAGTCCGTTTGTTCCAGGACGGCGGGATGGACGAGCACCTCGGCGACGCGCTTGGCGCATTCCTCGGCGGCGGAGAAGACGTGGTCGATGCCGTAGAACTCGGGGAGGATGCCGTCGGCCTCGGAGAAGGCGTCGAGGTTGTAGACGCGGCAGATGGTGGTCCTCGTGCCGAAATGGCGGGCGAGGCGGCAGGCGAGCATGTTGGAGGCCTGGTCGCCGCTTACGGCCAGGACGACGTCGGCGGTGGTGACGCCAGCCTGTTTCATGACGTGGACGTCGGTGGCGTCTCCAACGAGGGACATGACGTCGAGTTTTTCGCGGATGCGGTCGGATTCGGCGCGTGCGGCGTCGACGAGGACGACATCGTGTTCGGCGGCGCAGAGGCGCTCGGCGAGCAGCTGCCCTAGTTCTCCTGCTCCAATGAGGATGATTTTCATAGAAGATGGATGTTTTTTTGGGGGGTGAGCGGCTTTGGATCTTGAATCCTGAATCTTGAGCGGCGAATCTGGAATCTCGAATCCCGCCTTGAATCTTGAATCCTGAATCTTGAGCGGCGAATCTGGAATCTTGAATCCCGCCTTGGATCTTGAATCTTGAATCTTGGGCGGCCTTTGGATCTTGAATCTTGAATCTTGGGCGGCCTTGAATCTTGAATCCTGAATCTTAGGCGGCCTTGAATCTTGAATCCTGAATCTTAGGCGGCCTTGAATCTTGAATCCCGCCTTGAATCTTGAATCTTGAATCTTGAGCGGCGAATCTGGAATCTTGAATCCCGCCTTGGATCTTGAATCTTGGGCGGCGAATCTGGAATCTTGAATTCCGCCTTGAATCTTGAATCCTGAATCTTGAGCGGCGAATTTGGAATCTTGAATCCCGCCTTGAATCTTGAATCTTGAATCCTGAAGCTTGTCAGCGGGGCAGGTTGGAATCAGATGACGCTGTCTGAATCGAGAACGGGGAGGGCGTCCTTTGGTGGGGGTGGCGGCGGCGTGGCGGCGGCGGCGGTCTCCTGGCGGCGGATGGGGTGGATGGAGATGGCCTGCGCGGGGCAGACGGCGGCGCAGGCGTTGCAGCCGATGCAGGCGTCGGCCTGGAGGAAGGGGATGCCGTCGCGGAGGTGCATGGCGTGGGTGGGGCAGGCGGCGATGCACTGTTCGCAGTCGATGCACTTGTTTTCATCGTAGTGCGCCTGGGCGATGCGGGTGCGCCGCTTTTCGGCGAGGGGGATGGGGCGGATGGCTCCAGTGGGACAGAGTTCGGAGCAGCGGTGGCAGTCGAAGGCGCATCGGCGGTCGGCGCCGTAGTCGAGGTGCACGAAGGGGATTTTGGCGGTGGGCGGCTGCAGGATTTTCTGCGGGCAGTGCTGCACGCAGAGGAGGCAGGTGGTGCAGCGGGAGAGGAGGCGGGCGGAGGAACCCGCGCCTGGGGGGACGATGGCCTCGGGCAGCGGAGCGGTCTCGCCAGGGTGGAGGCGCCAGCCGAGGAGGACGCCGCCAGCGAGGATGCCAGTGGCGGCGAGGGCGTGGCGGCGGTCGAGGTTGACGGGGGATTCCGCTGGCGCGGGCCTGGGGCCGAAGGCGATGGCGCCGCGGTCGCAGGCGGCGAGGCACTGCAGGCAGCGGATGCAGCGGCCGTTGTCGATGGCGGCGTGCTTGAGGTCGATGCAGCCTGCGGGGCAGTGCTTCGCGCACTTGGCGCAGCGCACGCATCGATCGGCGTGGATGTGGAGGCCGAGGGGGGAGATGTGCGCGATGCCGCCCAGGATGGTGCCGACGGGGCAGAGATGGTTGCAGAAGAAGCGGCGCTTCCAGAAGCAGAGGGCGTAGAAGGCGGCGAGGAGGGCGAGGGAGAGGGCAAGCGGCCATCGGCCAGGCGCGGTGCCGTGGCGGATGACGGTGATGCGGGTGAAGAGGGAGAAGGGGTCGAGGAAGCCGAACCAGGTCGCCCAGCCGCCGAGCAGCAGTCCCCAGGCGAGGAGGGCGATGGTCCAGCGCAGCCACGGGCGGTCGGGCTGGGGGAGATGCCGTCGGAAGGAGAGTGCCCCGAAAATTGCCTGGATGGTGCCGAGAGGGCAGCCGATCTTGCAGTAGAAGCGCCCGAGGGCGAAGGTGAAGAGCAGCCAGGCGCAGGCGATGAGCAGCGCGTCCACTCCGAAGGCGGCGAGGCAGCGCGCGGCGGCGGGGCCGAATTGCAGGCGCGCCAGCGACGGCACCAGCAGGATGGCGACGGGCGCGACCAGCGACAGCGCGCGCAGCAGCCAGACCAGCAGTTTGGGGCGGAGGTTTTTCATGGGAAGGCACGCGGGATGCGGGCGGGAAAGAGCCAAGATTCAGGATTCAAGATGCAAAACCGCTCAAGATTCAGGGCAGGTCAAGATTCAGGTTTCAAGATTCAAGGCGGTTCAAAAATCAGGCTTCAAGATTCAGGGTGAGTCAAAATTCAGGACTCAAGATTCAAGGCGGTTCAAGATTCAGGTTTCAAGATTCAGGGCGAGTCAAAATTCAGGACTCAAGATTCAAGGCGGTTCAAGATTCAGGCTTCAAGATTCAAGGCGGTTCAAGATTCAGGCTTCAAGATTCAAAAACGAGTCAAGATTCAGGCTTCAAGATTCAGGGCGGTTCAAGATTCACGGCACGAGCATGACGGGCTGGGTGAAGAGCTTTTCACCGCTGTCCTTGTCCATGGCGGTGACGCGGAGGAAGACATGGCGGTCCCGTTCCTCGTCCTTGACGGTGTAGACGAGTTCCCGCCCCGTCCACAGTTCGACCTGGACGCCCTGGTGGGTGATCAGGAGCATGATGGCCTCCTTGTCGCAGCGCACGCGCAGCGTGCGTCCGTCGAAGTGGATGCTTTCAAAGGTGAGGCCGTGCCCTTTCATCGCGCCATAGAAGCGTCCCTGGCGGTAGGCCTTGAGGCAGGCTTCGACGGTGCGCTCTTCGGGGAGGAGGATGGAGCGGCCGAGCAGTTCGGGGCCTGAGAGGTGGTCCTGCACGCAGAATCCGTAGCACTGTCGGCCAGTGCCGAGCACTTCGTCCCACTGGCTTTCGGCGGCGGCGGTGTAGTCGGGGCCGCAGTCGGCGTTGATGACTTCGAGACCGAGTACGCGCTGGTCGAAGTCGAGCATTTCGCAGAGGAAGGCGTGTGGGAGATGAGACCACTGGGGGTGGTTGATGACGATGCCTCCGCCTTCGGGGACGAGAAGATTGTCGAGCATGGCCTGGAACGCGGTTCGCCACGGCATGGCGGTTCCCATGTGGATGCCGTGGCGGTCGAGCGGGGTGCCTTTCTTCTGTCGGTAGAAGTTGCCGCTTGAGAAGAAACTGCCTGGCGCGGTGATGTGCAGATAGACGTTGTAGTCGGAGAAGAGGTGGTGTTCGGCATTGGGCGCTTCCAGGAATCCAGGCGGGGGATCGGGGAAGAGGCGGGCGCCCTCGTCGGCGGGGAAGATGGAGCAGTCCTCCCCCCATTGCGCGAACATCCTGGGGAAGTCGATCCGCCCGCGGACGAACCTGCCGTCCTGGACGTAGCCGTCCTGGTGGAGTTTGAAGGTGTTTTCGTGGACGGAGGCGGCGGGATAGTAGGGCGTGGAGGGATAGTAGTTGGAGAAGGTCGCGAACTCCAGGCCGCTGCGGAGGGCGGTTTCGAAGTCCTCGCGGGTCGTGCAGTGCAGATGCGTGCAGCCAGTGACGCGGAGTTGCCTTGGCCAGTCGATGCCCTGGTATGGATTTCGGTTGCGTTGCCAGTCGGACATGTTGGAGACTTGGGGATTGCTACGACTGCGCCAGCGGGCAGGCGATGCGGCGGGCGGGGTCGTCGGGGGTCGGTGCAGGTGCGAGGGAGGGGGCGTGGGCGGCGCACTCGGGGCGTGCCCTGGGGCAGCGGGGATGGAAGGGGCAGCCTGGCGGGGGATTGGCGGGGGAGGGCGGCTCGCCCTGGAGGACGATGCGGCGGCCGTCGCGTTCCTTCCCTGGGACGGGGATGGCGGAGACGAGCGCCTGCGTGTATGGGTGCAGAGGGTGGTCGAGCAGCGCCTGCGCGTTGCCCGATTCGACGATGCGCCCGAGGTACATGACGGCGACGCGCTGGGCGATGAGGCGGACGACCGAGAGGTCGTGGGAGATGAAGAGATAGGCGAGGCGGTGCTTCGCGCGCAGTTCGACGAGGAGGCGGATGACCTGGGCCTGCACGGAGACGTCGAGGGCGCTGACGGGTTCGTCGCAGACGACGAAGGCGGGTTCGAGGGCGAGGGCGCGCGCGATGGAGATGCGCTGCCGCTGTCCGCCTGAGAACTCGTGCGGATAGCGGTACATGCTCTCGGGTTCGAGGCCGACCTCGCGCATCAGGCGCGCGGCGGCGTCGGTGCGGGATTCCCCGTCGCGGTAGAGATGGTAGGCGTCGAGGCCCTCGGTGAGCAGTTCGAGGGCGCTCATGCGGGGGTCGAGGGATGCGAAGGGGTCCTGGAAGACCATCTGGAGATTGCGGCGCATCTCGCGGCGTTCGGCGCGCGGGAGGCTTCCGATGGCCTGTCCATTCCAGGTGATTTCGCCGCCCGTGGGGGCCTCGAGGCCGACGAGGGCGCGTCCCAGGGTGGTCTTGCCGCAGCCGGATTCGCCGACGAGGCCGAGGGTTTCGCCAGGGCGGATTTCGAGGGTGACGCCGTCGACGGCCCGCACGTGCCCCGCGACGCGGTTGAGGACGCCGCGTCGGATGGGGAACCAGACTTTGAGGTCGTTGCAGGCGAGCATGGTCGGGTCAGGCGAAGAGTTCCTCGGTGCTTCGGTGGAAGTAGTCGTAGAGATGCGGGTAGTAGATGTCGTCCATGCCGTGGCAGTCGAAGATGCGGAGGCTGCGGAGGGCGGTGGAGGAGATGTGCTCGAGGCTCTTGTCGCAGGGGATGTAGACGGAGTGGGTGTCGGGGCGCATTTCCTGCATGAAGCACTGCTGGTTCATCTCGTAGTCGAGGTCGTAGCCGTTGCGGAGGCCGCGGACGAGGGTGACGTCGGAGTACTCCGATTCGCGGTTGAGCAGGTCGATCATGAGGGTGTCGAAGAAGACGACCTCGTGGAAGGGGAGGATCTGCTGGATCTGGGCGACGACGGCGTCGCGGTCGCGGTGGCTGCTCTTGGCGGGGTTGATGCCGACGGCGACGATGACCTTGTCGAACATTCGCTCGGCCTTCTGGAGGATGGAGAGGTGTCCGATGTGGAAGGGGTTGAAGGTGCCCGCATAGATGCCGACGCGGGGGCGTCGCCGTTCGAGGTACTCGACCATGAACTTCATGGTCTCCTGGCACTGCGGGAAGCGCTTGCTGAAGCGGGTGAAGAATCCGCCGCGGCCTTTTCGGTAGTCGGCCATGTTGAGGAACTGGAATTCGCGGAAGATCTGGAACTCGTAGGCGAGCAGGTCGACGGCGCTGCCGTGGAGCAGGATGTCGCAGTCGATTTCGTGGAAGAGGCGCGCCATTTCGCTGACGGACTGCTGCTTCTTGGTGGCGATGATGGTGTGGCGCACCGCCTGGCGCGCCTCCTCGGGGAGTTCCGCGCCGAGGCTGGGGACGAGCAGGTCGAAGGCGATGGCGGACTGCTTCTCGTTGTCGTTGCGCTGGGGATACCAGACGACGTCGTGGAAGAGGGCGGTCAGGAGGAGCTGCGCCATCGTCTCAGGCGCGTCCTGATGGCGCTTCTTCAGCAGGCCGCAGATGGATTGCAGGTGGGTGAGGGTGTGGAAGTAGCGGTGCGGCTGCTGGTAGGCCGCGAAGACCTTGTCGAGCCACGGCGCGTCGAGGTCCAGGCGATAGTAGTTGAAGGCGGCCAGCAGTTTCCGCAGTTCCGCGATGATGGTTTCCGCAGGGGCGGGATTGAGGTCGCGGGGCGTGGCCAGGGAGGTTGGAAGCGAGGGGGAGGGCATGGCTGGGTCAGGTGGCGGGGGTGCGGCTGCGGATTTCCTCCAGGATCATCTCGATGGCGGGGGCGCGGCAGGTGCCGTGGGTGGTGCCTGGGAGGATGGTGCAGAAGGCTTCCTTCTGGCCGAGTCGCCGCATCATGGCGGCGAGGTAGGCGTTCTCCTCGGGGCGCGCGGTCCAGCCGAATTCGCAGGAGTCGGTGTAGAGATGCAGCAGGGGCAGCTGGCGGGCGGGGTCGGACGGGAGGTTTCCCAGCGGCGCCAGGTCGTCGACCACCACGGCGGGCTGGGGGTGTCCTGCGGCCACGCGCTCCTCGATGATGCGGAAGTGCGTGCGCATTTCACCCGAGACGGGCATGGCCCCTGCCAGGTCGTAGTTGGAGAGGCCGAAGGCGGCCAGGTGCTTCGGGGCGAGCAGCAGCATCGCCGAGAGGTAGCCGCCCGCCGAGTGGCCCGCGACGTAGATGCGCGCGGGATCGCCGCCGTACTCGGCGATGTGCCGCCTGGTCCAGGCGACGGCGGCGGCCGCGTCCTGCAGGCAGAGCGGGGCGGTCATGCCGTGCTGCCCCGAGAGGCGGTAGTCGGCGGTGGCCACGACGCAGTCGGTGGTGTGCGCGAGGGCGCCTGGAAAGCCGCGTTCGCCGCCAGTGAGGCCGCCGCCGTGGAACCAGACCAGGACGGGGAGGCCCGTGCGGGACGGGCAGTGGCGGATGTCCAGTCGGCACGCCGCGTCGCGGTAGGCCGTGAGTTCGGCGCTGGCCTCGCGCGGCGCGTCGGCCTCGTAGTAGGGGATGTCCAGGGTGAATTCGAAGTCGGACATGGCGGTGTCAGCGGGCGAGGAGCACGTCCTTCTCGTACTGGCGGATGGGGGCGAGGACCTCCTCGTCCTGCGGGAGGTTGCGCGAGGCGCAGAAGTATGACCAGACGGCGCCCCACGGGAGGGTCTTGAGGGCCTCGCGGCCTGCCATGCGGGCGGTGAAGTCGCCCTTGGTCTCCTCGTCGCAGATGCCCTTGGGTTCGAGGAGGGCGATGAGGAGGGCCTTCTGCCAGCAGCGGGCGCCGATGACCCAGGCGGCGATGCGGTTGATGGAGGCGTCGAAGTAGTCGAGGGTGTAGTAGAGATTGTGGCCGTTGTCGTTGCGGACGGATTCGCGGGCGAGGTCGAGGAGGTTGTCGTCGAGGAGGGTGACGTGGTCGCTGTCCCAGCGGACGCCGCGGCTGATGTGGAGGAGGATGCGCCCCTGCTGGCAGCAGATGGCGGAGAGTTTGTCGGCGATGGATTCGGTGGGATGGAAGTGCCCTGTGTCAAGGCAGATGAGCTTGTTGTGCTTGGCGGCGTAGGTCAGGTAGAAGTCGTGGGAGCCGACGGTGTAGGATTCGACGCCGATGCCGAAGAGCTTGGACTCGACGGCGTCGAGGACGAGGGACTCGGGGAGATCCTCGGCGAAGGTGGCGTCGAGGGATTCGCGGAGGCGTTCGCGCGGGGCGCGGCGGTCGGCGGGGAGGTCCTTGAAGCCGTCGGGCACCCAGACGTTGCAGACGGACGGGGTGCCGAGGCGCTTGCCGAAGGCGGCGGCGACCTGTCGGCAGGCCTTGCCGTGGTCGATCCAGAACTTGCGGATGGCGGCGTCGGGATGTGAGAGGGAGAGGCCCATGTCGAGTTTGGGGTGGGAGTAGTAGACGGGGGCGATGTCCATCCCGAGGCGCTTCTGGGCGGCCCAGTCCAGCCAGCCAGTGAAGTTGTCGATGGAGAAGGTGTCGCGGTCCTGGCCAGGGGCGAGGGAATCGACCTCGTGGGCCTGGAGGCAGACGCGGAGGGCCTTGCCAGGAAGGAGGCGGAGGGCCTGCTCCAGGTCGGCGCGCAGTTCGTCGGAGGTGCGCGCGCGGCCAGGATAGTTGCCAGTGACCTGGCAGCCGCCAGTGAGGGCGTGGCCCGTGCTTTCGAAGCCGACGACATCGTCGCCCTGCCAGGCGTGCAGGCTCAGCGGGATGTCCTCCAGGCGCTTCATGGCGGCATCGGCGTCCACGCCGTGCGCGGCGTAGACTTCGCGGGCGGCTTCGAACAATTTTTCAATCATGCTCATGGTGATGCTCCTTTGCGGAATGATGGTAGGCGGACGGAAAAAGGCGCGAGGGAACCCGATTTGGGGCACTTTCGGAATCAATGCTTACTATAGTGTTTTTTACGGCGTGTGAAGGCGGAATCGGGAATAGGGGATATTTTAGGATGCACGCTGTTCCCCGAGCGAGGCGGTTTCATCGCCATTTCGCCATGCCGGCTGAACCGCCATTTCGTCATTTCGCCATGCTGGTGTGTTTGCATTACGAGGTGCAGTTGCCGCACCCTCATGGGAATAGCGCTTAGGAGAAGAACATGGAACTGAAGAATGTAGTTGCGGCGCTGGGGCTGGGTGAGGGGGCGTATTGCGCGTTGTATCCCCTGTGGGAGACGTTCCACGGGCGGTGGGACGGCAAGGTGCCTGCGTTTGCGGAGACGGCGTTTCTGGAGCAGTGGTATCCGTATGTGCAGGGGGCGGCATGGGAGGAGATCCAGCCGCGGGTGTCGGCGGTGCAGGGGCTGCTTCGGGAGATCCCTGAACTCGCGGCGTATCTGGCGTTTTTGCATGAGGTCACCTACTGTCGGCCTGGGCTGTTCCATTGCGGGGCGCTGACGCCGCCCGTGCCGCTGGGGGAGAACGAGGGGATCTTCAATCTGATGCTGGGCCTGAGTTCGGCGCCGCTGGTCGAGGAGAACTGCCGTCGGCACGGGATTCCGCTGAAATACGCGCATGACGCGCTCAAGTGGCTGGGCGGGACCATCGCCTTCTATCGGCTGGCGCATGGGGGCGTCCCGGGGATGACCTACAGCCAGACCTACTGGATGAAATACCATGTGGACGGACAGCTCTACCGCATCGGGCGCTTCGAGTATCTGCTGCATCCGGTCCAGGCGTGGGCGCCGCTGGTCTGGCGCGCGCCAGACGGCCGAACCGCCGCGATGTGCGCGCCGGACCTGCGGCTGGGCGCGGACGGGCTGGCGGTGCATGGGGGCGTGGCGGATTCGGAGGTGCGGGTGGTCTCGTTTGTGCGCGAGGACGGGGATCTGGTGACGGGAATCCCGCTGGACGGCGAGGGGCACGCCTGCGTGGAGGAGACGCTGACCTTGGACCGGCGCGAATGGCGCCCCGTCGCGGCGCCGTGGGATCTGGTGCCGAGCATCCACATCCCGGGCGGCGAGCGCATGTCGCCGACGCTGGTGGAGGATTCGCTGCTGGAGGCGTGGGCCTTCTTCCGCCAGTTCCTCCATCGCGAAGTGCCGATGATCACCTGCAACTCGTGGATCCTCAACCCCGCCTTCCGCAAGTTCGCGCCAGAGGGCAACATGGCGGCCCTCCAGCGGCGGTTCCACTGCGCCCCGGGACTGCGCTGGGGCAACGAGGGCCGCGACGGGATGTTCTTCGCCTTCGGCCACCAGAAATGCGCCCCCACCGAGCAGCCCGCCCAGACGAAACTCCAGCGCCTCCTCCAGCAGGTCTATGCCGCCGAAGGGACGCTCCGCACTGGCGCGATGTATATCCTGCCTGAGGATCTCGCATAAGGGCAGGCGCGGGGGGGGGCGCCGGTTGCGGGCAAGTCGGAATCGCGGGCGGCGCCTGTTGTCACCGCCGCCGGGGCTTTTTCTTAGACCTGGGGGTGAACTGCTGGGTATTCTTCCATTGCCAGCCGTCGGGGGAGGTATTGGCCTTGAGGCGGGCGGCCTCGTCGGGGGGCAGTGAGGTGAAGAAGCGGAGGCCAGTGCGGCGTTCGACTTCGGCGGCGGGGACGAGGAAATGCTGGAGGGGCTGCTTGGAGTTGACGTTGGGGAGGATGAAGGCGAGCATTTTGCGCGGGGGGCCAGTGGAGAGGACGACCTTGTAGAAGGCGGCGGGGACGGTGACCTGGTTCGGGCCGATGGTCTTCTGCTTCTTCTCGGGGAGGATGGGGCCAGTGACGATGTATATTTCACCCTCGGTATAGGCGAAGTGCCGCATCTGGTCTTCAAGCTGCTGCCAGATACCTGCATTGAAGGCGTGGTCCTGCGGGGAGACGTTGGAGAAATAGAAGGACTCGGCCATGGCGCGCGGGGACCAGTTGAGGTCGGCGGCGGGGGCGAGGTGGCCGCGGTCATATCCGGAACGGGTGTAGTCGACCTGCTGCGCGCAGTCGTTGGGGAAGGTCGGGTCGGGCTGGAATTCAAGGCCCTTCCGAGAAGCGGCGCGCTTCTGCACCATCGCGCGGGTGAGCTGGTACGAGACCCAGCGCGGCTGGCGGTGGTATCTGCTGAAGCCCAGGGCATAGCCAGTGCGGCTGACGACGATGTCCGCACGGCCAGGCGTCCCCCACGCGAGATGCGATGGGGCGGTTTGGGCGGGCTGCGGTGCCGCGGCCTGGAACGGCATCCCGAGCGCGGATGCCTCAATAGGGACGGGCGTGGCAGGTGGCTGTGATGGTTTCGGGCGAGTGGCGTGCCAGAAGCCCGCGCCGCCAAAGCCGGTGAGCAGCAACAGACCAATGATGGCGCCTCCAATGCTGGAGGAGGAACGGGAAGAGAAACGACGGGCCATGATGAGTCAGGGATTCAAGGGATTCAGGTCTTTCGGCTTAGGCTTCGCCATTTGTCGGGGGTGGTGTGGAGGCGTTGCTGGAAGAGGGCGAAGAGGGCGGTGGGGGAGGCGAAGCCGCAGTCGGCGGCGATGGAGGCGATGGTGTCGTTGGTGTCGAGCAGGAGGGTGCAGGCGCGGGAGAATCGAAGGTTGGTGAGGAAGTCCTTGGGGGAGATGCCGAAGGCGTGCATGAAATGCCGATAGATGGTGGATTCGCCGCAGTGGAAGCGTCGGGCGAGGTCGGCGATCTGGATGGGCAGGGAGAAATGCCGAAGCAGATGGTCGAGCATTTTGCGCAGGACGGGTAGGTCGGTGGCGTAGTCGCTGCTGCTGCCGCGTTCGATGACGGTGCCTGGGGCGACGAGAAGGGGGGTGTCGCGGGGCGGGGCGCCCTCCATGAGTCGGTCGAGTTCCGCGGCGGCAAGGCGTCCGCGCTCGTAGAGGCGGGTGTCCAGGCTGGAGAGCTGGGGGCTGGCGGTGAGGCAGAGGCTCGGCTCGTTGCCGACGCCCACGACGGAGAGGTCCGCCGGGATCTTCAGCGCGGCCAGGGCGGCGGCGTTGAGGACGGAGAGCGCCTCCCAGTCGTTGTTGCAGAAGACCGCGCACGGATGCGGCAGCGCCTGGAGGGCACGGGCGAGTTCGTGCAGCGCCTCTGGCGTGCGGTGGTAGCGCGGAAGCGGGAGCGGTGTGGCGGCAAGGCCGTCCGTCGCCACGCGTGCGGCAAAGGACTGGTCGCGGCCATAGCAGTCGGCGCAGACGGCAAAATGGCGGTAGCCGCGTTCCAGGAAATACTCGGCGGCGGCGCACCCGATTGCCTGGTTGTCCGGCGAGACGACGGCATGCGCGTGCTGGAGCAATTCCGGTTCCATCGAAAGCCCGACGACCCGCACACCTGCCGCGGCGAGTTCCTGGACCGCGAAGCCCGTGTCGGTGAGCAGCCCCGCGCCGCGCCAGTTGCGGACATGCTCGCGCAGGCCGTACATCTGCGGCTGCTCCAGTTGCCAGCCATGCGCGCGGGCGAAGTCGAGGATGCCGTGGAGCTCCTGCTGCAAGTAGAAGTTCTTGGCAAAGAGGACGGTTTTTTCGCGAAGTCGCATGATGCGATAATATATTTCTTGAAAGCAAAAAAATCCATAGATTTCCTGCAAGAAATCGGGATAGATGTAGAGAAAATCAACAACGACGGGGGTGGAAGGCGGGGGATACATTAAAAAACAGACGGGGGGACTCAGGACTCAGGACTGGGGAGATTTTTGGAGGGTGGGGGATTGAATGGGCAACCAGGGAGCAAAATGGAATGAAGATCACGTCATTGGAGAGTGTGCTGGTGGGGGCGCCGACGCCAGGGTGCGGGCTGCTTTCGAATCGGAATTACTTTTATATTCTTGCGCACACGGACGAGGGGCTGACGGGGCTGGGGGAAATCACCGTGGAGAGCCATGACGAGTCGCTGCTGGGGATTCTGCGGGACCTGGAGGATCTGGTGGTCGGGCAGGATCCGTGCCGTCCGAATGCGCTGACGCAGCAGTTGCTGAAGCAGCGCTTCTGGAAGGGCGGTGTGCTGAAGGCGTCGGTGGTTTCGGGGATCGAGCTGGCGTGCTGGGACATCCTGGGCAAGTCGCTGGGAGTGCCAGTGCACCGTCTGCTCGGGGGCGCGGTACGGGATCGGATTCGGGTGTACGCGAATGGCTGGAGCGGCGGGGCGACGGAGCCGACGGTGATTGCGGAGAAGGCGCAGGAGGCGTTGCAGGCGGGCTATCGTGCCTTCAAGTTCAGCCTGGCGATTCCAGTGTGGCCGCTGCATGACACGGAGGCGGTGCGCCGCATCGCCTCGGCTGCGGAGAGCGTGCGCAATGCGGTGGGGCCTGAGGCGGCGGTGTGCTTCGACGGGCACGGCCGCTATGACGCGGCGCTGGCGATCCAGGTCGGGCAGGTGCTGGCGGAATACGACATGATGTTCTTCGAGGAACCAGTGCAGCCTGAGGACGAGGAGGGGATGGCGCGGGTGGCGTCGGCGCTGCCGATTCCGATTGCGGCGGGGGAGCGTCTGACGCGTCCGCAGGAGTTTCGACGGCTGCTGGAGAAGCGTGCGATTGCGGTGGCGCAGCCGGATCTGGCGCACTGCCATGGGATGGGGGAAGGGCAGAAGGTCGCGCATCTGGCGGAGGCGTTCGGCGCGATGGTGGCGCCGCACTGTCCGATGAGCCCCGTGATCACGGCGATTTCGCTGCATCTGGATGCAGTGGCGCCGAACTTCCTGATCCAGGAGCGGCTGTTTCTGAACGACTGGCGCAACGAGGTGATCACGGAGCCGCTGAAGGTGAAGGACGGCTATCTGAAGGTGCCGCAGAAGCCCGGCTGGGGCATCGAACTGGATATGGAGATGATCCGCAAGCATCCGCGCATTGTCGCGGGGAGTCCGTCGCTTTTCCGCGCCGACGGCGCCATCTGCGACTGGTGAAGGAGGGCCGACTATGGATACGATGGACGAACTGAAGGGACGGAAGGTGCTGGTGACGGGGGGGAGCCGCGGGCTGGGGGAGGCGTTGTGCCGCCGCTTTGCGGAGGCGGGCTGCCAGGTGGTGCTGAACTACGCGCATAGCCACGGGGACGCGGAGCGGATCGCCGCCGAAATCGGCGCGGCGACCTGTCGCTGCGACATCTCCGACGAACGGGCGGTGGAACGGATGTTCGCGGAGTGCGGCCCCGTCGACATCCTCGTCAACAATGCGCGCGTGGATCCATACGCGCGGCCGAAGGAGGCGACCGACGGGGAGTGGTGGGACGCCGTGATGGCGGTCAATCTGCGCGGAACCTATCTCTGCGGCAAATGCGCGCTGGCGCAGATGCAGGAACGGCGCTGGGGCCGCCTCATCCATATCTCAAGCCTGTGGGCGTATCAGCCCGCCAACGAACGGATGCTGGCGTACGCCGCCGCGAAGTCCGCGATGCACGCGCTCTCGCGGGGCTTCGCCAATCTTGGCGCCCCCTACGGTGTGACCTCCAATGTGGTGGCGCCTGGCCTCATCCTGACCGACATGCTGACCAGGCGCCTCACGCCCGAAATGTATCAGCACGAACTCGCGGGCATCCCGCTGGGCCGAGGCGCGACGCCCGCCGAAATCGCGGACAGCGTACTGAAGATCGCCGCAATGCCCTTCATGACTGGAGAAATCGTCAATCTGAACGGCGGCGCCTTCATGGCGAGTTGAGGGACAAGATATTTCGTGGACGAGGCGCTGGCGTGTCGGCCGCGCCTGCGAACCCGAAGTTGTTGCCACGGCGAGGCCGCCGTGGCAACCATTTTCGGGGAACAACCGAGGCAATCGCCGTCCCTCTTGGGGACATGGCGTATTGGAAGTCAGATATTGCGATGCCCCATCAGGGAGACCCGATGGACACGGCGGGATCGGGGCCTACAGGCGGAACAACGGGCGGACGGGGCCAGGAATCGGGTGCGCTTTCGGCGGACGATAGCGATGCGGCTTGGGCGGTTGCGGCTTCGGCGGCTCAGGCTTGTCCTGGGGCTTCGGCGCCTCGGGCTTTGCCTGGGGCGGCTGCTGCTTCGGCGCCTCGGGTTTGACCTGGGGCTTCGGCGCTTCGGGCTTTGCCTGTGGCGGCTGTTGTTTCGGCGCCTCGGGCTTGACCTGGGGCTTCGGCGCGTCGGGCTTGACCTGGGGCTTCGGCGCTTCGGGCTTTGCCTGTGGCGGCAGCTGCTTCGTCGGGTCGGGCTTGACCTGTGGCTTTGTCTGCTCGGGCTTTGCCTGTGGCGGCTGCTGCTTTGGCGCTTCGGGCTTGACCTGGGCAGGCGGCTGTTCAGGTGGAGTCTGGGGCTTCGGCTGGGCGAATGCCAGGGAGGTGGCGGCGAAAAGCGATGCGGCGAGGAGGCCGTTGCGGAGATGGCGTTGCATGAAGCGGATTCCTTTATGGTTTTGAAGGCAGGGAAAGAAATGGCGATAATGTATCATCTGGAAGGCAGATTGACGGGGCGGATGGGAGGATTGGCATCCGAGGCGGAGTTGAAATGTGGGCTTTATTATGTGCAGACACATAAGGGAGGATCTGAAAATGAACATAACATTGTCTGTGGATGATGCGGTTGTGCGGGATGCGCGTGATTATGCAGAGGCGCACGGGACGAGCCTGAACCAGATGATTCGGGAGCATTTGGCGAGTTTTTCGAAGCAGTCGTCGAGGGAGAGGAAGGTCAAGGACGCGCTGGCGTTTTTGCGTGCCATGAAACCCGTGCTGCCCGCTGGGACGCGGATCACTCGGGATGAGATGGAAGCCAGATGAGGAAGGACGGATATGGTTTTTCTGGATACGAGCATCTGGGTATATGGTCTGCTGGTGCAGGACAAGGGCAAGCATGCGAGGGCCCAGAAGATCATTGCGGATGCCTTGCAGGGGGATGGCTATGCTATTTCAACGCAGGTCCTGGCGGAATATGCGAATGTAATGCTTCGGAAGGCGGGGAAAAGCGCGCGCGAGACAATGGCCTGCCTGGAGTGCATGGAGTTGGTCGGGAAAATCGTCCCCGTGGATGTCGCGCTGGTGAAACGTGCGGTGGAAGTGCAGTCGCTTTATGGACTGCAATTCTATGATGCCCAGATTGTGGCGGCGGCGGAATGCGCGGGGTGTGCGGAACTGTGGTCGGAGGATTTGGGTGACGGGCAGTCGTATTGCGGGGTGCGATGCATGAATCCACTTCGGGGGTAGGGGACCGAAGCGACCGAAGCGACGGGGGGACGGAAGCGACCGAAGCGACCGAAGCGACGGAAGGGACCGAAGCGACCGAAGGGACGGAAGCGACCGAAGGGACGGAAGCGACGGGGGGCTTATTGTGTGTTGGCGAGTTTCTGGAGGAACTCTGGTTTGCGGGGACCGTGGTAGCGGTCGAGGTGGGTGCGGATTTTACGCTGCCTGGCTTCGTCGGCGAGGTCGTCCTGCTGGAACTGGAGGTCGAGGAGGATTTCGCGGGCGTCGTCGTCGGCTTCGGGGTTGTGGCAGAGGACTTCGAGGATGGCGAGGAGGCGTTCAGCCTCCTTTCTGGCCAGCGGGTCGCGCCGTCGGTTTCGGAGGGCCTTGATATGGGCGAGGTGGAGTTGGAGCATGGCGGAGAGGACGAGGGGGTCGTTGGGCCAGCGTCCGAGGAGTTCCTCGGAGAGTTCGATGGCGTTGGCCAGGTCGTCCCAGTCGGCCTTGCGGAAGTCGCGTGCCCGGCGCAGTCGCCGCAGCATGAGTTGGGCGAGGGCGACGCCGTATTCGGGCTGCTGTGGGTGCGCATTGGCGAGCTGGAGGAGGAGGGCCGCGGCGTTGGGGACGATGCCCGGGATGCGCAGGTCGCGGAAGAGCTGCGGATTGCGTCCAAGGAGGCAGGCGTACTCGAATCGGTAGTCGTCGTTGCCTGGGGCGTCGGAGAGGAGGCGCGAGAGGATGGCGAAGGCGGTCTCGCGGGAGGCGTCGTCGTTGAGGGCGATGG
This sequence comes from Lentisphaeria bacterium, assembly GCA_016287975.1. Next base: position 25,425 of record JAEEXV010000100.1, read on the forward strand.
CGGCGCGGGCGGCCTGGAAGCGCCGATCGGCGTCGGGGGCGTCGGCGTTCCCCGCGGCGACCTCGCGCCAGATTTTGCGGGCCTCGTCGGTCTTCCCCTGGCGGTCGAGGCACCGAGCGAGCTGGTTTCGGGTTTCGGGGGTGTCGTCGACGGCGAGGATGCCGCGGAGGGTCTCTTCGGCGCGGGGGTAGTCCCCGATGCGGATGGCGCAGGTGGCGACGATGCGGTTGGCCTGGAGCAGATCGTCGGCGGGGAGGCCCTGCTGGCGGGCGATGTTCTGGTAGTACGGTAGGAGTGCGGCGAGCAAATCCGCGTTCTTGCGGGAGGGGGGCTGCTCGGAGAGGCGCGTGAAGACCTGCCGCAGGGTGGTGTCGGCGACGGCGGCGTTGCGCCTGGCGAGGGCGAGGGCGTTCCGCGTGTTGCGGTAGCCGACGAGGAGCGCGGCGACCAGCGAGAGCGCGGTGGCGAGCACGGCGAGGGCGAGGGC
>JAEEXV010000101.1 GCA_016287975.1 Lentisphaeria bacterium
GCGGAACGGATCGTGGAGCGCGCGGCGGCGGCGGGATGCACGGACATCGATCTGTGCATGGACAATACGGACGCCATCTACTATGACAGCAAGGTCGTGCCGATGAAACGCCTCTCGGCGGTGCCTGCGGACGGGATCGACAGGCTGCTGGCGGCGGCGCGGAAGCACGGGATCCGCGTGCGCGCGGTGGTGACGCCGAACCCCGTCACCGTGCTGCCCGACGGGACAAAGGCGATGACCACCAGCGATTCTCGGGCGCGGGAGGCCTGGCGGCGGCGGATCGAGGAGATCGCCACGCGCTTCGGCGGGAAATACCCTGGGACGCTGGCGGGGATCGTCCTGCATGAAGTCAACCGTCCCGAGACGGGGAACTCCCATGCGGGGGAATTGCGCGAGTTCTCGGAGTTCTGCCGCCGGGAGTTCGGCGAGGAATACCAGGGGACGGCGATGCCCGACGGGCGGGACGGCGCGCTTTGGAACCGCCGCTTCAACCTGTACCGCGTGGACTGCCTGAACCGCTGGTGCAAGGCGATGATCGACGAGGCGGCGCGGCATGGCCTGGAGACGAGTTTCATCCTGTATGCGCCCGAGGCGCACCGCTCCTTTTCCGCGTCCTGGGGCTATGACACCCTCTTCTACGAGCGGCACTGCGACCACATCTGGGTGCATGAGCAGGGGGACTGCTACCCGACGCTGCACGGGGCCTACATGGACATCGGCATCTCCTATCGGGGCGTCAATGTCGCGCAGGTGGTGGCGCGCGCCTTCCACGAAGTCCCGAAAGGGCTCTTCGAGTTCCGCTCGCCCTTTTTCCCCGAGGTGGCGCGCGCCTACTATGCCAAAAACCGCAAGTTCACCCAGACCCATGGCGACTTCTTTTATGGGTACAGCCGCAAGAGCCCCGCGGTGATGCGGCTCTTCTTCGGCGCCGAGAACATCACGCGGCTGCTGCGCGCCGCCGACGAATGGACTGGCGCCGAACCGCTGTCGCGCGTGGGCGTGCTGGTCGCCTCGCTGCCCTCGGTGCTGCGCTGGCCAGTCAACCCTGGCCGCGAATACACGCGCTGCGTCGCGGAATTGGCGGACGGGCTGGCGCGGCGGCGTCCAGTGACGCGGGTGCTGCTGGGGAGTCGGCTCACCCTGTCGCCCGAGGAACTGCGGCGCCGTTTCGACCTGCTGGTGCTGCCCGAGGAGCAGGGCGTGGGAATGTCCCGCGAGGTTGTCGAGGCGCTGCGGCGCTATGTCGGACTCGGCGGAAAACTGCTGGGGGTGGCGACGCCAGTGACGACGGCGCGGCGTGACTTGACGCAGGAGCGAGAGGTCACGGCGGAACTCTTCGGCGTCACAGTGCGGCGGGGCGAGGCGCGCGTGGAGGGAGTCCCCAGGGACGGCACGGAGTTCATCCCCGTGGGTTATACGGCGGCGACGGCGCCGCGGTTCGAGGCGGCGGTGGCGCGGCTGCTGCCGCCTGCACGGGTGGAGCTGGAGGGCAGCACGGGGCTGGTCTTCCACGGCGCCTGCGAAAAGGACGGCGTCGTGTGCGTGTCGCTGCCTGCCGACGCGGGCTCCCCGCGCGCGGGAGTGGATGCGCCTCCAGCCTCGGCGCGGCTGAAGGTGCGGCTGGCGGAGGGCCCCTGCGAAGTCCGCAATCTCCTGACTGGCGAGGTGGTCTTCGCGGGGGAGGCCGCGGCGTTGGCGCAGGGCGTGCCGATCGGGACGAAGTATCCCTCCGAGCCGTATGTGCTGGTGGCGGGCCCCAAGGCGAAGATGGCGCGCTTCCAGGGTCTCTACCCAGGCCGCGAGGTCTTTGCGGAACTGGGGAGTTTCCAGGCCACGGTCCAGAATCCAGAGGTGCCGCTGCTGATTCCGCAGAAGGCGGGGCTGAAGGTGGGGATCTACATGGGCGGCCGCGGCGCCGACAGGATCTTCGCGGCCTTGCAGGACGCGCCTGGGGTCAACGCCTATCTGATCCCACGGCTGGACGACGCGTGCATCCGCGGGTCGGAGGTCGTCATCGTGCCGCAGCCCCTGGCGCCGCATTTCTATCGGGCTGGCGTCGCCGCGCTGCGGCGGGGCCTCGCGGATGGCCGCGGCGTGATGCTGTGCCATGCGGCGCTGGCTGGCGCCGAGCGGGATTTCCCCGAGGTCTTTGCGCAGGCCCCTGCGAAGTCCGCGCGCCTCAAGGACGCGCGGCTGCATCCCGCAGGCGGGGGCGCGCCATTCCTCCCTGGCTTCCTCTTCGACCGCTATGATTTCGCAATGAAAGGCCCCGCGCGGGTGCTGGCGACGAACACCCAGGGGGGCGCCGTGGTCGCCCTGGCGCCTTTGGGCAAGGGACGGCTGGTGGCCTGGGGGACGCTGCTGGGGCATTTCGGGAAGGAGGGCGACGGGGGGGGAACGTCGGAGGGCGAGATCTCAGGCGCGGAGAAGGCGTTGCTCTGGGAGGCGGTGCGTCTGCTCGGGGAGAAAAACTGAGGGCGTTGCAGGGCACGGGGATGCAGGCGGGGCTCGGGATCGGAGACCCCAGACCCGAGACCCCAGACCCATCGGAGACCCCAGACCCGAGACCCCAGACCCATCGGAGACCCCAGACCCGAGACCCCAGACCCATCGGAGACCCCAGACCCGAGACCCCAGACCCCAGACCCATCGGAGACCCCA
>JAEEXV010000102.1 GCA_016287975.1 Lentisphaeria bacterium
CAGCTCGTCGCGGGCATGATGGCGGACCAATACGGCTGCACCCGCATGGTCGCGGGCGGCGGCGCCTTCATCTGCCTCGGTGCGCTCCTCTTCCCCCTGATGCACAGCTTCCCTCTGCTCTATGCCAGCCGCATCCTACTGAGCATCGGCACCGGCACCCTCTATGTCTGCCTCATCAAGGAGGTACAGGAGGCCTTCCCCGACAACTTCGCCCCATGGCTCGGCGCCTCCATGTTCGTCGGCTACGCGGGCAGCATGGCCGCCAACGCCCCGTTCCTGCCCCTCGTGCGCCGCATCGGCTGGCGCCCGGCCCTCCTGTGCATCGCGGGCGCAATGCTGGCGATCTGGCTCTGCGTGCTCACCCTGCGCCTCACCTCCCGCCTGCCCCCGCCGGGCCGCGTGGACTTCAGCCCACGCGCCTTTCTGCCGGCCATGCGCAAGCGCCACAACTGGGCGCTCTATCTGCTCATCGCCATCAACTTCGCCCTCTTCCAGGCCTTCCAGATCATGGTCGGCAAGAAGTTCTTGGAGGACTACTGCCGCGTCTCCGGCGTCGCCGCCGGATGGCTGCTGACCGTCACCGCCGCCCTCTCCGCCATCGCCGCCTTCGGCATGCCCATCCTCTCCCACCTCTGCGCCGAACGCCGGCGCCCCTTCATCCTCGCCTCCGGCGGCGGCAACCTCCTCTGCATGGCCACCGCCCTCGTCGCCATCATCGCCGACTGCCGCGCCGCCTGGCTCTTCGCCGCCATCTTCTTCCTGCTGGCCCTCGTCGCCAACATGAACCCCGTCATCATCGCGCTCCTGAGCGAGACCAACGACCTCAAATACCTCGGTCTCTGCATCAGCGTCGGAAACTTCCTCGCCTACTCCCTCTCCGCCCTTCTCGGCAACGGCGCGGGCCTCCTTATGGATCTCTTCCCCTCCAGCGTCGTCGCCGACGTCCGCATCTACTGTCGCGCCGCCTACGCCGCCGTCTTCGCCCTCTTCAGCCTCGTCGCCGCCGTCGGTTTCCTCCTCTCCCTCGCCGTACGCGAAAGCCGAGGCAAGCGCATCGAAGTCCCCTGAGCCACGCCTGCCGACCATGCCATCCTCAATGCGATACCGACGATCGCGACCTGAATTTAAGATGGCAGAAATGTTCGGGACTTTGGACTGGACGAAGGGCGGCGACGCTTTTTAGGAGTTTCGATTGCACTATCGAGTTTTTTCTTTTTTTTGCCGCGTCCGTGAAAGAACCGCCTCGATTCATGGTAATAGTCTATGTCGAGGCTCCTGGAGCGCGCGGCGGACAAGACGGGGCCTGAAGAAACTTGCAGTTCTCATCGCCACCGCCGCCGGAAACCGCCGCCGCTCCTTTTTACCCAGCACCCGCCATGGCATTCACCACCCGGAAATCCCTCCTGGCAAGAGTCCGCGCAGGAGATGAAGTCTCCTGGAAGGAATTCTACGAGACCTACCGCCCCCTCATCTTCCTGTGCGGCCGCGACTGCGGCCTCAGACGGGACGAAAACGAGGAACTCGTGCAGCAGGTCATGTGCGAGATCTTCCAAAAGGACATCCTCGCCAAGTACGACCCCGATTCCATCCCCGAGGACGTCGTCTTCCAGTACGACCCCGCCAAAGGGCGTTTCAGGCACTACCTCAAGGGCATCATCCGCAACCAGGCCCGTAAAATCTACCATCGGCGGCAGGGGCACGTCAGCATCGACGAGATCGCCGAACCCGCCGACGAGGAAGAGCAGTTCGACGCCGCCTGGGAAGTCGAGTGGCGCCGGCACCTCCTCCAGGAGGCGCTCATCGAACTGCGCAGCCAGGTGCAAGCCTCGACCTACGCGGCATTCGAGATGTACACCCTGCAGAACCGCCCCGTCGAGGAAGTGGCTGCCTTCCTCAACCGCTCCGTCGGCTCCGTCTATGTGGCCAAGACAAGGTGCATCGCAATTCTCCGCACAACCATCGCACGACTGGAACAACGAGGTGAAGAATGAAGCACTACACCAAGGAAGAACTGGAACTCTACCGAAACCGCAAGATGTCCCTCCTGGGGCGCCTCGCCTGCGCCGCGCACATCAGGAAATGCCCTGAATGCGCAAAACGCCTGGAGGAACTCAAGGCCGACGATTCCTTCGTCGCCGAAATCCAGGAGTCCATCGCCGCCTACGAGGGAATCCCCGCCCCCCAGACCGCCGCCACGCCCTCCACCGCGCATTGACCAGCGGCTGCCCCCTCCGCGCCGCACTGTCTATTATGCAGGCGTGGAGGACCGCACCGCGCAATATTTCTCGACGAGCGACGACATCTGCGGCAGCGATACTGGCTTGTTCATGACCGCCGTGAAGTCCTCCAGGCTGAAATGGTCGGTGGCCTCGGTATCCGCCGTGACCGCAATGACTGGCAGCCCGCGCCAACTCGGCACCTGGCGGATGCGGCGCGTCAGCTCCCCGCCGTCCATGGCGGGCATCCACAGGTCGGTGAAGACCAGCCCGAATGGCTTCGCCGCCAGCGCCTCCAGCGCCGCCTTCCCCGAATTGGCGGTCACCACCTCCGCAAAACCGCATTTGCGGCACAGCGCCGACATCACGCGGAGGTTCATGTCCACGTCATCCACGACCAGCACCGCGGGAAGCCTCTTCGGCTGCGGCTGGACGGCCGCCTTCGGCGCCTCGACGACGGGATCCGGCTGCCCGCCGACACCCGCCAGCAGCACGCGATGCAGGCGCACCGTGAACGTGCTGCCTTTGCCAGGCGTGCTCTCGATGTCCAGCGTCCCCTGCATCGCCGTGATCAACTTTCGGATGACGGTCAGCCCCAGCCCCGACCCCTGGTGGTCGGCGTTGGTCCCCCGCATCCGCGACAACTGCACAAACGGCTCGGTCAGCTTCTTCACGTCCTCGGCCTCGATCCCGATGCCCGTGTCGGAGACGGAGAGCGTCAGCGCGCCCGTGCCGTCCCCGCGCTGCTCGAAGCTGCCTTTGACGACCACCTCGCCCGCCGTCGTGAACTTGACCGCGTTGCTGACCAGATTGAACAGGATCTGCCGCATCCGCGTCACATCCAGCACCAGCGCAGGCATCGCCTCCACCTGGCACCGCAGCGCCAGGTGCTTCCCGCGCGCGCTCTCCTCGAAGATCCCCAGGACACTCCGCGCCAGCGCGGGGACATCCGCCCGCTCTGGATTCAACTGCACCTCCCCCGCCTCCATGCTGGAGAGTTCCAGCAGGTCGTCCACCAGATGCTGCAGCGCATGCGCGGAGTTCCCGATGTTCTCCAGATAGCGGCGCATCTCCTCTGGCGCGACATCCCCCGCCTTCAGCAGTTCCGTGAAGCCCAGCACGGAGTTGAGCGGCGTGCGCAGTTCGTGGCTGACGCTCGCCATGAAATAGCTCTTCGCGCGGTCCGCCTTCTGCGCGGCCTCCATCGCCTCGACCAGGCGCCCCTGGTTCTCCTCGCGCGCAAGCAGTTCGCCCAGCAGATGCGCGGTCTGCGTGACCACCTCCTCCTGCAGGCGCGTCTTGCGCGCCGTCGGCTGGCGGTAGAACATCACCAGATCCCCCCAGTAGTGCCCGTTGACCTGGATCACATGCACATACAGGGAATGCACCCCGCGATGCTTCAGCCCCGACGCCAGATTCGCCATCAGCGACAGCTTCTCAGCCGACTGGAGGTTCTCCAACCACAGCAGATTCCCCTCCCGCGCGGGGTAATACCAGGAGGCCTGCGGGTCAAAGGGCATCCGCTCCTTGTCCAGCGCCTCCGATGCCTCGGGCGGCCACGTCAGCATCGGCGCCACGCTCTTGCGCGATTCGTCATAGTGCATCAACATCGACTTGTCCGCCCCCAGATACCCACCAGCCACCTGCATCAACCGACCCGCCGCGTCCCGCAAGTCAATCCCCGAGAAGAACACCTCCATGCACTTCGTCAGGATTTCGTCGCGCCTGCGCTGCTCCTGCAGGTCATGGATGTCGTGGTAGGCGTTCACATAGGCGATGACTTTCTCCTGCGCGTCCACGACGGGGGTGCACGACACGGCAAAACTGCGCCCGTCAATCGACACCTCGCGCCCGATGGTGCGCCGCTCGTCCTGGGCGCTCTTCAGCAGGCACTTGCCGTCAAAGACATGCTCGCATCCCAGCGGGCATTTCATGAAGTCCACGCATTGCTCGCGGCGCCGCAGCGCGGGCAGCCCCATCAACTGCAGGAACGCCTGGTTCGCGGCGGTCAGCCGCCCGTCCCGATCCAGCAACTCCACGGGGACGTCGATGCCATTCAGGAGCCGACTCTGCTCATCCAGGTTCGTCTTCCTGCGGCGCCCGACCAGCCATGCCAGCGCCAGCAGCGCCGCCGCCAGCGCCCCCCAGACCAGCCGCCGCCGCCAGCGCCCATGCTCCAGCACCTCCCGCGCCCCAAGCCATTTCCGCTCCATCTTCAGCGCCGTCCCGTCCATCACCAGTTCCTGCTGGCTGGTCTCCAGGGCATCCAACTGCTTCTGATAGGCGGGAAGAGAAGCCATGCAGCGCTCCAGCACTGGCAGCCCGTCGATGGAGTGCACCGCCAGGTTCACCCTCTGGAGATTCTGCAGTTGCTCCAGATAGTAATACACCCGCAGGGAGCCGATGACAAAGGCGTCCGCGTCCCCCAATTGAACCATGAGCATTCCCGCCAGGGTGTCATGCACTTCCTGATAGTGGAACCGATCCCCGAACTTCGCGCGGAAATAGTTGCCGACGACATCGCCACGCTTCACCAGAATCCGCAAGGCAGGCCGACCGAGTTTCGCGGACAAATCGTCCAGCGTCTCCACCTCATGGTCGGCGCGGCAGACAAAGCAGGTGTTCAGGATCTTCCGCGCCTTCGCAAAGGCTAGCGCCTCCTGCGCCTGGCAATAGTTCCCCAGCCACTCCGACGCAGGGCGCTTCCCCTGCTGGCTGCCCGTGCCGTCGGGCAAATGCACCATGCCGATCAGGAAATGCGCCCGCCCCGAAAGCACCGCATCCAGCGCCGCCTCCGGCTCCATCAGCCGAACTTCGCAGTCGATCCCCGCGTGTTCCGCCGCCAGCTTGAACATCTCCACGCTGAAGCCCGACGGCTTGCCCTCCACATCCAGGAACTCCAGGGGCGGATTGTTCCTTTCGCCGACGGCGATATATCGTGGCGCCGCGGCGCCTGCCGCCGCCGTCAGCAACAGTATCAGCAGAATGGGAAGAAGGCTGCGAAGACTCATTGTTTGGCGAGGGGCGCGTCAGACGGGGCATGGCTCCGGCTTGATGCGCCCAAAGAGATTTCCGTATTTGTGCAGATTCAAGGCCTCGACAAAGGAGGTAATCTTGGTGACGGTGGAACATGGGTCGATGGAGGCGTCCATGCAGTCCCCCTCCAGCATCAGCAGCGGCAGGCCCAGTTTTTCGAGGGCCTCGCGCAACTGCTTGGAGAAGGGGCGGTCCGCAAGGCTGCACCGCCCGAAGCCGTGCGTGTAGAGGATGCATCCCGTTAGGGCGGCTTTCCGCACCGTATTGCAGATGTATCCAATGCGCTGCTTCGGATTCAGGAAGCCTGATTGCAGGATCTTCCGCGCCAGCGATTTCAGCGGATGCAGCGGATCCATCGGCTGCCACCCGACGAAGTTGGTCTCCTCGAAGACAATCGGGGCGTTCATCGTGTCCTCGATGAACTCCAGATAGTGCGAATTGTAGAAAGGCGGCAGGTGCAGCCAGAGCAGCCGATGCGTGTCCTCGATGCGGTAGTGCTTGTCCGCCCACGCCTTCTTGATCTGGAGTTCCTCGTAGTACTGGCGCTGGATGTCCACCAGTTCCTGCGTGCCCCACCCCTGGTTGAAGATGACGGCGTTGTAGACCGCCTGCGACCCCTTGATCAGCGGCGGCGAGGTCCAGCGCAGTTCATTGCATTTGCGGGTGTACTCGGCGGCGCGGTTCGACAGTTCAATGGCCTCCTGCAGCCGCCCTTCGTCCAGTTTCCGCCCGAAGGCGAACTCCATTCGGCTGATGGATTCGCCCAGCCCGTCCGCGATCTGGTCCACCGCGTGCTCCGAATCGGCCGTGACTGGAGTCTGCACCGAGTAGAAGTTGTCCGCGAAACCGTAGTCCTGCGCCAGATCCGCGAAAATGCGCTCGCCCTGCTGGCACGGCTGCGAAGTCGAGACCGCGAAGGCGGGCTTGGTGTGCAGCACGCCTTCCAAGATGCGCAGGAACGAACAGGTCTGCTGGTCGAAGCCCTTGCGCGCCGCCACGTCCAAGGCGTTCTTGACCCGCTTCATGTTGCGCCCGAAGAGCGCCGCGTAGGTCTCCAGGGTCTTGATCGCGACGCCGAATGCGTTGAGGATCTCCGACGGATAGAAGAGGTTCCGCCAGACGATGGGGTGCGTGTTGTCCTTGACCTTGTTGAAGAAGTCGCGGCAGGTCGAGCGGATCCGCATGTTCACGGATTTCTGGGGCGTCGGCTCGTACTGGATCTTCTCCACGATCAGCTTCCCGTTCAGCTGCGTGTACTGGCGCGCCAGGCACGCGGCGCCCAATGCCCCCATCACCTTGTGGTGCTCGGGGATGACGATCTCGCTGTTGGTGATCTCCGCCAGATAGTGCGCCACCGCCTTGTTCGAGGCGACACCCCCCTGGAAGAGGATCTTGTGCCCAGGCTGGTGCAGCAGCAGCTGCCCGACGCTGTTCAGGATGGTCCGGGCCTGCGCGCGGCAGGCCCCCGCCAGCAGATCCCCCATCGGGATGCGGTTCTTGAACTTGTTGATGCTCGTCGCCGACAGCACCGCGCACACGGAACTGAACTCCTGCTCCGAGGCGTAGTTGACGTGGGAGGAAATCTCCTCCACGGGAATCCCCAGCTTCGCCGCGACGCTGTCGAGGTAGCTCCCCGTCCCCGCCGCGCAGACTCCCGACATCATCGACACCCACATATCCATCTTCTCGTTGTATATCATGCACTTGCTGTCCTGTCCGCCGCAGTCGATGATCGCCGTGACGTCGGGATAGTAGTGCTTGGCACCCGCCACGTGCGCGGAGACCTCGCTGACCTGGAAGTCAAAGTGGATGAAGCGCTTCGTGTCCTCCACGATCTGGCTCCCCGTCACCGCCGTGCACGCGATCGCGTCCGCGCTGACGCCCGACTCCTTCAGGAAGTCCTGCACCGTCTTGCGCACGGCCCCCATGTTGCAGCGGCCGCACGCGGTGCAGCGCCCCGTGCAGGCGACGCGCCCTTCCTCGACGGGCTTGGTGCGCTGGTAGGTCGTATGCAGAATCTCGCCGCTGTCCGACATCAGCACCGCCTTGAAGGTGGTCGACCCGATGTCAATGCCAAGATAACATTTCTGGTTGGTGTCCATGACGCGGATGCATTCCAATGCATCGAAAGGGAAAGCAAAAGAAATGAAAGCCCATAACGGGCTGGGGATTTTGGATAATTTAATACCTGAACCCCGTTTTTCACGACTGCGCTGTTTCCACGGATTATACTAAGGCCATCGACGGGCCGCGCGGCTTGTCCATCCCGTTTCCACCCCAAGGAACCATCCCATCATGTCTGAATCTGAGAAAGCAAGGCGCCTCGACCAGTTGCTCGGCAAACTGAGCATCGAGCAGAAGATCGCCCAGATGTTCGTCTTCGGCCAGTCAGGCCCGTATGTCGACCAGTGGCTCATGGACTTCGTCGCCAAATACGGCCTCGGCGGACTCCGCGTCACCCCCAACGGCGGACGCAAGTTCATCCGCTATTTCAAGGCAGACAACCCCGCCTACAAGAATGTCAACCGCCCCACCCGGTGGCTGGAAAAGAAGGGCCTCGACTCCAGGATCCCGTCCTTCGCCATGACCCCCGAATACTATTCGGGCTGGCTCAACGACTTCCGCTCCCGCGCCATGGAGGGCTCGGGCGGCGCCCCGATGCACGTCGTCTCCGACTTCGAAGGCCCCGTCGGGAACTTCTCCGCCCCCCACCTGACCTCCCTGCCCCATTCGATGTCCATCGCCACCGTCTCCGACATGGCGCTGGTCGAGGACGCCTACGCCGCCCTCGCGCGCCAGATCAAGGCCGTCGGCATCGACTGGCTGCATTCGCCCGTCGTGGATGTCAACGTGAATCCCAACAACCCCGAGATCTCCCAGCGCAGCTACAGCGCCGATCCCGCCGTCGTCGCAAAATACGCCGCCGCCTGCGTGCGCGGCTTCGACCGCAGCCGCCTCATCTCCACCCTCAAGCACTTCCCGGGACGCGGCGACTCCAACACCGACGCGCACTTCAGCGTGCCCGTCGTGGAGGCCTCCGCCCAGGCCATGCGCGACATCCACCTGCACCCATACGCGAAACTCATCGAGCAGGGCCTCGTCCGCTCCGTCATGATCGCCCACACCGCCTACCCGAACTTCGACCCGCAGGCCGAGGTCGCCACCGTCTCCCCCTTCCTCGTGCGCGACATCCTCCGCGGCGAACTCGGGTTCCAGGGCGTCGTCACCACCGACTCCATGACCATGGGAGGGCTCATGGCCCGCTACGACGTCTGCGAAGCCGCCCTGCGCACCATCGAATACGGGACCGACCTCATCCTCCTCAAGGACGACAACTGCCTCCGCCAGGAACTCTTCGACGCCATGCGCGACGCCGTCCGCTCGGGACGCCTCACCGAGGCCCGCATCGACGAGAGCCTCCAGCGCCTCTGGTCCCTCAAATACGACTTCGGGCTCTTCGAAAAGGGCGGCGTCGTGGATCCGCAGCAGGCCGAACAGATCGTGCGCGACGCGGACGGCGCCAGCCGCACCCCCGTCGTCGCCCTCTCGCGCCAGGTCATCCACACCCTGCGCGACGAAGAGAAGGTTCTGCCCCTCAAGCCAGGGCAGCACGTCCTGGTCGTCGACCACATCACCGAGAACGTGCGGATGCGCAACGACATCTGGAACCACCCTGGCCTCTTCTGGGAGTTCATGCGCCAGAAGAACCGCGAGACCAGTTATGTCGACTACCAGGACGAGACGCTGGCCGACGCGCTCGCCGTCATCCGCGAGTTCCTGCCCTCCACCGACGTGATCGTGATGACCGCCGAGTACACCCGCGGCGTCCCCTTCGCGGAGCGCCTGAGGTTCTTCGAGACCGTCGCCTCGCTGGGCAAGCCCGTCGTCTTCGTCGCCTGCAACCCGTACCGCGAGCTGCTGATCCCCGACTGCATGAAGACTGTCGTCTGGAACGGCGCCCTCATGCACGAGCAGCTCGAAGCCCTCGCCGACTACCTCTACCGCCCATAGCCGCCATGCGAAGCCCCATCGACGAAATCAAGGCACTCCCCAGGCAGCACGAGTTCTTCATCGGCATCGACAGCGACGGCTGCGTCTTCGACACGATGGAACTCAAGCACAAGGAGTGCTTCTGCCCACCGTTCATCCGCCACTTCCACCTGCAGGCCGCCTCCAAATACGGCCGCGAGGTCTGGGACTACGTGAACCTCTACAGCAAGATGCGCGGCTGCAACCGCTACTTCGCCATCCTCCACGCACTCGACCTGCTCGCACAGCGCCCCGAGGTCGCCGCGCGCGGCATCCGCCTGCCGAAGATGGAGCGCCTGCGCCGCTGGGTGCAGGAGGAGACCAAACTCGGCAACCCCGCCCTCAAGCGGCTGCTGGAGAAGGAGCCCGACCCCGAACTGCAGATGGCCTACGACTGGAGCGAGGAGGTCAACGCCACCGTCGCCCGCACCGTCCATGACGTCCCGCCATTCCCGAGCTTCCTGCCCGCCGTCCGCCGCGCCCACGAGCGCGCGGACATCATTGTCGTCTCCCAGACGCCGCTGGAGGCGCTCGTGCGGGAGTGGAAGGAACACGGCATCGACCGCTACGTCAACTTCATCGCGGGCCAGGAGCACGGCACCAAGAAGGAGCACATCGAGTATGCCGCAGGCGGCAAGTATCCCCCCGACCGCATCCTGATGGTCGGCGACGCCCCTGGCGACTACAAGGCCGCCCAGGCCAACGGCTGCCTCTTCTTCCCCATCGTCCCTGGACGCGAGGAGGATTCCTGGCGCGAACTCGCCGCCGAAGGCCTCGACCTCTTCTTCCGCCAGGAGTTCGCGGGCCCCTACCAGGAGCGACTCCTCCGCGCATTCGACCAGGCCCTCCCCGACCAGCCCCCCTGGAAATGAGCGCGGCGGCGGGCCAGGCCCCGCCGTGCGCGGGGTGGCTCCGCCCCACCGTCGTGTGCCGCCG
>JAEEXV010000005.1 GCA_016287975.1 Lentisphaeria bacterium
CGTGCGCATCGCGGTCTATTATCCGAAGCGCAAGGTCTATCCCAAGGCGCTGCTGCAGATGGCGCCTGATGCGTTGGGCGCCATTCGCGAGGAGCAGTTGTGGATGCTCATGCGCGCTGGCGGGCAGTGCCCGTCGGATCTCATTGCCAAACGCCTGAAGGCGGGGCTGGAGGACGCGGCGCCGACCGTGCGCCTGACGGCGGCGACGATTCTCGCGGACGGGGGCAATCTGACCTCGGAGCAGCGCCTGGCGGTGCAGTCGGCGGCGCTGTCGAGCCCGAAGGCGGAGACGCGCCTGGCGGTGTTCGAAAGCGAACCGAAGCTGCTGGAGCGCGTGCGGGAACTGGCGGGCGGCGAGGAACTGCCTGAGAACCGCGTGGCGGCCATCCGCCACTATGTGAAACTGGCGAAGCCAGGCAATCCCGCGGATCTGGAACTGCTCGTGGCGTCGACGGCCAGCCGTTCGCCGCGCGTGCGCGCCGCCGCCGCGGAGGCGCTGGGGCGCCTCCAGGTGCCAGGCTGCGAGCCGACGCTGCTGAAACTGGTGCGCAGCGACAAGTCGGGGGATGTGCGGGCCGCCGCCTATCTGGCGATGGGATGCTATCCGCGCCCCGTTTTCGTGAAGGATCTGGCGGACTGCTTCGTCAAGCGCAAGAGGGACGACGATCTGCTGTCGCGCACCTACGCCGCCTGGGCGGCGGGACGCCATGCGGCGTGCGGCGCCGATGAACGCGCGCTCGCGCAGCTGGCGGAGCGGCTGCATGTGCACTGCACCAAGGCGGTGATCCCCGCGGAAATGGGGCCCGTCTTCGACCAGTTCGAGGTGCTCGTGAACGCGATGGTTTCGCTGGCGAAACTGCGGAAGGCGCACGGCGGCAGCGAGGCGATCCGCGAGGCGGCGGAATCGGTGCTGAGGGTCTACAACGACCCCGAGCCGCCGACGAATTACGGCAAGGGCGAGCCGCCGCCGTGCAGCGCGATGATGGCCAGCGTCTCCCACCAGTGCCAGCAGTGGCTGGAGGGGAAGGAGCCGACGGCCGAGGAAATCCCCCCGCAGGCGCTTTCTTTCGATGTGAGTGCGCTGAAAGAATGACGCGGATTCCGCCGCAAGAATGCGGCGGCACGGCACGGAGGGAGCGGCGCGGCATCTGGGAATGGTTGCCCAGATGCCTTGCGTAATCAGAAGCCGACGGGGGGTGCTTAGGATTTAGGATGCGTGAAAGGGCAGTCAACCTGGATCGGGCGGCGAATTGCGCGATGCGCCCTGGGCTTGCGGCTCGGTATGGGGAACTCTCGGCGCAATATGCGGCGAACCCCCACGGCGTCACGATCTATGCGGAGGAGTGCCGCCGCGCCATCCAGGCGGCGGAGGAGCGCGTATTGGCGTTGGCGGGCGCGACGCCAGAGGAGGCGGTTCTGGTGTGGTGCGCCTCCGCGACGGAGGCCGCGAATCTCGCCCTGCGCGGATTCCCGTACCGCACCCGCCCCCCCGCGCTGGTGGTGGACACGGGCGCCCATCCCGCGCTGACCGCGACGGCGGCGGCGCTGGGCGGCACGACCGCGTGCCTGCCCCCTGCGGACGGCCGCCTTCCCGAGGTGGAACTGGCGGCCTTCTCGGTCGTGAACAATGAAAACGGCGCCGTCTGGGACGGCGACCGCCGCGCCTTCCCTCCCCGCGCGGCGCTGCTGCTGGACGCCAGCCAGGCCTTCGGACGGCACCCGCTGCCGTGGCGCACGGCCCGCCCCGCGATGATGATACTCTCGGGGCGCAAGTTCGGCGGCCCGCCCTGGATGGCCGCGCTGGTCGTCGGCCGCGAAATCGCCCTGCAGGCCGCCACGACTGGCGGCGGGCAGCAGCACGGCCTGCGCGCAGGCACCCTCGACACCGCGGGATGCGTGCTCTTCGCCGAGGCCGCCGAGGCCGCCTGCCGCGACATGGACGCCAGCCTCCGCCATGTCGCCTCCCTCAATCGGCGCCTGCGCGACGCCATCGCGCAATGGGGGCGGGGCGCCTGGCCTGTCTTCTCGCCCGAGGACGCCTCCCCGTATATCCTCTATTTCGGCATCCCCGACCACGAGGGCGCCATCGTCGCGCGGATGCTCGCCGAAGAATACGGCATCCTCGTCGGCACTGGCAGCGCCTGCTCCGCCGAGAGCGGCCGTCCCAGCGCCCTGCTGCTCGCGCAGGGCTACTCCGAGGAGACCGCCCGCACCGCGATCCGCGTCTCCTTCGCCGCCGACACCGCCGACGACGACCTCGCGCGGCTCCTCGACGCGCTTCCGCGCGTGCTGCGCGACTATTGAGCCGGCGTCATGTTCAAACTTCTGCTGGATGAGTGCGCACGCCCGCCGCTGTGCTGTGGCTTTGCGCGGCACGGACGTCGCTCCGTCATCTCTGCAGGCGGTATTGGAGGGGCGTGCAGCCGTATCTCTGCTTGAATAGGCGGAAGAAGTGACTGGTGCTTTTCAGTCCGCATTCCTCAATGATGCCGTAGATGTCCTTGGTGCCGAGCGTCAGGCAGACGGCAGCGTGCTCCATGCGGATATTGTTCATGAGGTCGCGCGGCAGGATGCCGGCGTGTTTCTTGAGGAGACGGCTGATGTGCTCCAGCGTGTAACCGCTGATTGTCTCCAGGGCGCGTGGCCCCATCTGAAGCCATTGCGGCTCGTCTAACCTGGCGATGGTCTGCTGGAGCCATTCGGGGCAGGCCGCGTAGGGAGTGTTGCCGCGCCGTTCCATGAGGAAGAAGAAGTTGAAGAGGAAGCGATCGAGGGCAAAGGCGCGCTTCGTGTCCAGCAGCATCTCCTTGAGGCCCTGTCGGATGGTGGTCATCTCCATGGGGGACATGCGGTAGCGGCGCGGGATCGTGGAATCCTCCAGCCAGCGCCGCGCGAACTCCAGATGATAATCGTCGCTGAAGCGGCGAAGGTGCTCGGTCTCGAAGGCGATATTGTAGAGGGCGAACTTGCGGCCGGGAGGGGCATGCACCTCGTGGACGTCGCTGTCGCGCACGAGATAGATCTCGTTCTCCATGAAGGGATGCTCTATGCCGTTGAAGTTCTGGATGCCAGTGCCCGCCAGACCGCATTCGATTTCGAAGAAGTCGTGGTCGTGCGGCGGTATCACCGCGCTGTCATTGAGCTCGTAGCGTCGCAGATGACCGACTTCACCGGGCCAGACGGTCTTGATGGTGGAGAAGAGAAGGTGCTTGATCTCGAAAGGGGACTTCATGGAATCAGGATGGCTGGAGTAACGGCTCTATGCTGTAATATAGCCAAGAATATCAATCCAGGGCGTAAAATTGGAGAATGCGTGTATTGTCTTTTCGCTTTTTTAATTCATAATTATGCAAAAGCCTTTTCTCTCATCACATCCAATCAGGAGAAGTCAACCATGCGCAGAACTTTTACCCTCATCGAACTGCTCGTCGTCATCGCGATCATCGCGATCCTGGC
>JAEEXV010000103.1 GCA_016287975.1 Lentisphaeria bacterium
CCAGACCCATCTTCCAAAGACCTCAGCCCCCAGACTTCAGACCCTTTGGAGACCCCAGACTTCAGACCCATCTTTCTGAGACCCCAGACTTCAGACTTCAGACCCATCTTTCGGAGACCCCAGACTTCAGACCCGAGACCCATCGGAGACCCGAGACTTCGGGTCCCAGCGTTCTGTGCCGCCCCATTTTTGGGGCGGTAAATGCCCCTTGTGCGGCGCCTCCGTCAGGGCAGGGTGACACTCATGCCTGGCCAGTCGCCGTAGCCGACGGCGGCGGAATGGCCGTCCAGGAAGGCGGCATTGGTCTTCTTGCCGTGGCGCAACCAGTCGATGCGGTAGTAGTAGGCGGGATCGGTGCCCATGTATCCGGCAGTGCCCCAGAAGGCGATGACGGGCGTGCTGGCATCCTGGGCGGCGTCCATCAGGAGCGGCGTGTTGGCTGGTTGGCGGGAGCGAGCGGCGACCTGCTTGAAGTAGTGTCCGTTCATGCCGATGTCGGTCCACTGGTTGCGGGAGGTGTCCCAGGTCTGGGTCATCGCGGGGCATCGGAAGACGTTGTTGGCGAGGCCGGGGATTTTGGAGGAGACCGACTTGCGCAAGCCCGATGGGTAAGGCAGGTAGTTGTGGCTGCTGAGGATGCCGCTCCAGGCCAGGATGCTGCCGCCTTCCTTCACCTGGGCTTCGGCGGGCGGGAAGTAGTCTCGGTTGTCTTCGTTGTAGAAGCGCAGCGCCATCCAGATCTGGCGCTCGTTGTTCATGCAGGCGGTGGCGCGGGCGCGCTTGCGCGCGCTGGCGAGCGCGGGGAGCAGCATCGAGGCCAGGATCGCGATGATCGCGATGACGACGAGCAACTCGATGAGGGTGAAGAGATGCAGTTTCATCGGGAGTCTCCTTGGGCGGTGGTGGGATTCATTCGGTGCTGGAGGCGGGATAGAGTTGCTTGCGTCGGCGCTGGTTCTCCTCGACCTCCTCGGCGTGGTCGAGGTTGGTGAAGACGAGGGCGGGGTCGTAGCCCTCGGCAAGCAGATTCCGTGCGATGCCCTCGGCCTTCTCGCGGGATTCGGTGAAGAAACTGCGGCATTCGGGGCGGTCGAGGGCGACGACGCAATAGACGCAGTAGAAACCGCTCCTGGTCATCAGCGGGCGCACCCACCCAGGGCAGTGGAGGCAGTATTTGGGGAAGGGCGCGGCGTCGGAATCCATCACCTTGGAGAGGCTGGGGCATCGGGTCATGTGCCCTTCGCGCACGCCGTCCCGAAAGCAGGAACTGCCGCGGCAGTTCTCCTCCCTGGAGACCTTGCCCCAGTATTCGTCCATGCCGCGGAAGCCTTTCTGCATGAAGAGGTCGAGGGCGCGCGGGGCGACATTGGAGGCGATGGCCTCGAAGAAGCGTTCGAGTTCGCCTGGCCCCTGGGCGTCGACGAATTTGAAAGCCTCGCTGTAGAAGCGGACATAGAGGTCGGAGAAGATCATGGCGCGGGCCTCCTGGCAAAGACTTGCCGACAGTGTCCCTCCTCCAGGATTTCAAGGGTGGCCTCGAAGGGGCCGCCCTCGCACCAGAATTCATTGGTGAGGCGGGTGCATCGGCAGAGGTTGGGACTGACGGGGCGGCCTGCCTTGCGCAGGAAGCGGATGGCGGGGCATTCAAGCACCTCGATGACGATGCGGTCGGGCTCCACGGAGATCCGATAGGGGGCCTTTTCGCGGCCGAGGTAGTAGATCCAGTGGGAGACGAGTTCGGTCGGATCGCCCTGGTCCAGGCGTTCCTTTAGGCTGCGGTGGACCTCCAGGGCGTTGGCCTTGACCACGGCGGCCATTCCTTCCTCGCCGTAGTGGTCCGCCAGATAGTCGAGCACGAAGCGCACCGAATCGTGGAAGGTCGGGTGCAACTGGCCTGTTTCACGGTAGCGCATGGCTATGGCAATTCCTCCTGGCTGGTGGTTGTGGGGGCTGGATTGCAGACGGTGTCGGCAATCCAGCGGATGTGGCGCCGCAGCACCTCCGCGCCTTCCTGGACGCTTCGGCGCAGGGCGGCGATGATGGCGGCGTGGCGGATCGGGTTGCGGATTCCAGCATCGCCGCCACTGGCCTTGAAGCCGAACAGCGACAATTCCAGCAGGCTCAACTGCTCGAAGAGCCGATTCATCAGCGGCAGCGCCGCCCGCTCGATCAGAATCTGGTGGAACTGGAAGTCGTGGGAGGCCATGGCCGCGCCGTCGTGGCTCTCCAGGGCGCGCTCGTGCATTCGGGCGTGGAACTCCAGCGTAGCGAAGTCGTCCCCGCTCAGCCTGCCCTCCAGATGCTCCGCCACATAGCCCTCCAGCATCTCGCGCAGGTCGAAGAGAGTGCGGCGCGACACGGCATCCGCCTCGCGCAGACGAATCCCGAATTTCTGCTTCTTCTCAATCCGCCCGAAGACGTTGAGCCGCTCCACAATCTCCCGCAGCTGCGGACGCCCCAGCCCCAGCCGCTGCGCCAGCGCGCCCTCGGAAATGTATCCATCCCCCGTTTCCTGCTCGCGGAACAGTTCCGTGAGCACCTGCTTTGCCAGCGTGTCGATTGCCATCTGCGCGGTATGATTTATGAAATTGTCTTACTATTCGGAGTTTTTGCAAATATAATGCGTTGTCGCGGGATTGTCAAGGGGGCATGTCGGGCGATCCCGCCTGGTTTGCGCGGTGTCCAGGCCGTGTCCTGGCCTGGACAGATAGAATTTGCAAGGGCATCGGCCTTGCCGTTTGGTGCCGCTATTGCTGGGTCTTGCGGCAATATTCGGCCCAGACGTTGAGTTCTTTTGCGGCGCCTGGTCCGAGATAGATGAACTGCTCCAGGTCGAGGGGGCCGTCATGGGAGGCGCGTCCCGCGACGCCCGCGCAATACTGCTTGTCGGCGTCGTAGACGTGGACGAGGGGCTTGGGCTGGACGCCGAGGGAGACGAGCGCGAAGGTGCTGGTGCCGTCGGTGAGGGCGGCCCATCCGAACTTGTCCTTTCCAGTGGCGACTTTGCGGGTTCCCTTGCCGTTCTTGAGGTCGATGTTGGATTCGGGGGCGCTGAGGAGGAGGCGGGTCCAGGCGGCCTTGGAGAAGGAGAACTGGTTGAGGCGGCGGTAGCCGATGGTCTTTTTGCCTGGGTTGTCGACGTGGATGCGGACGTGGATCATCGGGGAGCCCGCCGTGAAGGTATAGACGAGGGTGGCGGGGAAGTTTGCGTCGGGCGCGCCGCCGTCGGTCGCGACGCTCACGACGACGCGGCGCGGGGTCTGCTCCGTGACCTTGACGGATTTGGCGGGGGCCTTGTTCATGCGGGTGGAGAAGCCTTGCCCCGAGAGGGAGCAGGCGTCGAGATTCAGCCAGAAGAAGTCGATTTTCTTGCGGGAGTGCTTCCATTCGAGGAGGGAGATGTGCCCTGTCTTCTGCTCGATGCCGACGCGGTAGTAGCCGTTCTCGACGAGGATGCGCCTGGGCTTGGGCTGCGTGGAGACGGCGACCTTGTCGTTCGGGAGGCCAGGGAAGGCCGCGGCGGCGGGCGCGGCGGCCTTCTTGAAGGCGGGCGCGCCGAGGATGAAGTCGGTGCGCGGGGCGCTCTTGCCCAGATAGAGCAGGCGGACGTTTTCGCCCCAGGGGGCGAGGCGGACGGCGTTGCGCCCTGGTTTCACGTCGGCGAGTTTCTGCCCAGTGGCCAGGTCGAAGAGCGCGGCGTCTTCGGGGCTGTCGAAGGCGAGGGTGCAGGCGACGAGGTGCTCGTGGAAGTAGTCGCTCAGGAGGATGGCCTTTTCGCCGCCGCGGGCGAGGGCGGCGACGCGGATGTGCCTCTGGTCGGTGGCGGCGGTCTTGTCGGGGATGCCGTCGACGATGATGTCCTCGATGGGGGTGACCAGATTCATGACCTCGGCGACGTATTTGAGGTCGAGGGCGTCCCATCCCATCCAGGGCCAGGTGGTGAAGCCCATGCAGCCGTGCAGGAAGATTTCGAGGAGGATGTATTTCTGCTGGATGCCCTCTGCCTCGTATTCGGGGCCAGCGCCGCCGCAGATCCACGGGATGATGCGGGAGGAGCCGTGCTCGGCGCGCAGCTTGGCGAGGGCGGCGCCGACGCGCCAAGCGTCGCCTGAGACATAGTAGCTCGGCATGATGACGTCGACGGCGCGTGCGGCGGCGAGTTCCTCGTAGCGCATGAATTGGTGGTAGACGGTGCGGCGGTGGACGCCGTAGAGGCCGATGAGGGTGGAGAGGCCCTTGGGCATGAGCCCCTTGACGGGGGCGGCGGCATAGCCCTTGCGGCACTCCTCGGCGAAGGCGCGGAAGAGTTGCGTGCCGAGGCCGAGGCGGAACTCCACCCAGGCCTGGTGGTGCCTGGGATGGCGGGCGGGGGCGAGTTCGAATTGGCGCGGCGAGAGTTTGTCGAGGTCGGGGTGGTGCCTGGCGACGAACTCGTCAAAGAGTTTCAGGCAGCGCGGGCAGAAGCAGTATTCGCGCTTGTTCCAGTTTTCGGTGTCCCAGTAGGCGATGGGGGCGCCGCACTGGGAGTGGAGGGCGATGCGGGCCTTCTCGGCCTCGAAGGCGGGGCCGCGGTAGCTGGGGCAGAGCATCGGCTCGCGCTTGCCGTCGATGGCGGCGACCCACGCGTCCTGTTCCTGCTTGAGGCCAGGAACCTTGTGGGTGGGGGAGGTGTTGCCTGTGATGAAGAGGCCCGCGCGGTTGGCGCGCGCGACGGTGGCGCGGATGGCCTCGGGGCTGGTGTCGAAGCCCGAGAGGGAGAGGGTGTTCATGCCGCAGGCCTTGAGGTGCGTCTCGATGTCGGGCCAGCGTTGGATGACGTTGATTCCGTAGAATCCGAGGCCTGCGATGAGGCGCTTCGGGAGGCGCTTGACGGGGCGGAAGGCGATGGATTCGATGGGGAGGGGCTGCGGCGTCTGCTCGCCGCCCCGATATTTGGCGTAGAAGCGCCCCTGGGCCTTGGCGCCAGGCGGGAGGGTGGTGGAGAGGAACATGCTGACGGCGGCGTAGTAGCCATTGCGCTTCAGTTTCCAGACATATCGCCTGAAGGGCTTCCCGTCCTGCTGGAAGTCGGTGGCGGAGGCGAGGGCGGGGGAGGGGCCGTGGAGGGTGACGGAGGTCGGCAGTTCCAGCACGAGTTCGACGGGTTCCGGTTTGCCCGGGAAGTGCGTGGCGAGGCCGAAGTAGTCGGCGACGGTGAGGTTGTCGGCGAGATAGAGGGCGGGGGTGGCGTGGTACATGGACGCCTTGTCTGCCGAGGCCTTGCTCTTGCTGGTCTTGAATGTCGCCTCGGCGGCGGCCTCGGAGGCGTCGCGGTCCCAGTTGAGGCGGGCGGAGTGGGTGCGCGTCCTGCCGTTGGCGATGACGGTGACGGCGGCGTCCTGGAAGCCCTGCCACTTGGGCAGCGGGAGGTCGGCGGCGGCGCCCGCGGGCAGATTCCCGAAGCGTCTGGCGTAGGTCTTGCCGCCGACCGTGCACTTGACTTCGAGTTCGGCGACGGGGGCGGCGGGCTGGAGGCGGAGCGCGCCGTCGGCGAGGCCTGCGGCATAGTCCTCTGAGGCGAGTGCGTAGTTGTCGATGCGGCTGGTCGGGAGGATCCAGGTGGTGAAGGAGGCGACGCCGTCGTCGGAGAGGGTGGTCTTAGGGAAGATGACCTCCATCGTGAAGAGGTGCTCGGCGCCGAGCCAGCTGTAGAAGCGGGCGGCGGCCTTGGGGGCGGCGACGAGGCACAGGCCGTAGCCGCCCTTGCCTGCGGCGCCGAACCAGGGTTCCTGCGGATCCTGGAGCATGTTGTGGACATTCGCGGATGGGAGCACGCGGGCGCTCATGCGGCCGCGGCGGCTGCGCGCGTAGAGGCGCACGGTTTGCTTGTCGTCTATGGTCACGGGCGACTGGACGGCGCAGTGCACCCACGGGGAGAAGGCGGCCTTGGCGGGGCCTGCCTGGAAGCGCTGGGTGAAGCGGAGGCGCGCCTCGTCGGCCTTCAGCGTGTAGATATGTCGGACGTTCATGCCCTTGCAGAGGCCGTTGAGCGGCTCGAAGGTTGCCTCGACGGTGATTTCGGCGTCGGTCTGGCGGGTGACCTTGAGTTCGAAGGGGGCGGTGCAGAGGCTGGTGTCGCCAGGGGATTCGAAGATGCGGCTTTTGCAGAGGCCGCTGTGGCGGTTGAGTTTCCCCTCGGCGAGCAGTCTGGCGTCGAAGCCTGAGCCGTAGTCGAATCCAGTTTTGCGATCCTGGAGGGAGACGAGACGCCCGCCCTGGGCGGAGACGACGGCCGAAAGCCGGGCGTTGGAGAGGCGCAGGCCGCCAGGAATGGCCTCGACCTTGAGGTCAGCCGCGAGGAGCGGCAGCGCGAGCATGGCGAGGATGGCGCAAAACGTGTTCTTCATCATGGTTCTCGTCTTGGGGGCAGGGGGCTTGGGAATAGGGGGGGATTCTGCAGCGGTCTTGCGGAAGCCGCGCTCGGGGGCGAAATAGGCTTTGATGCGTCGGCGCTCCTCCCGCACATCGACGGCGGCGCGGGGCGCATGTCGCGGCCGATGGCGGAGGGGGTATGTGACCAGCCCGCCGCGGCGATTCCGCGCCGCCTCAAGGAGGACGGCGCGGAGATTGTCAAGCGCATTGAGCGGGCGGGCATGAATCGGGGGGCGCCGCACTGGCGCGCCGCCGTGCCCTACAGGTTCTGGACGGAGGCGTCGATGATGGCGTCGGCGGCGTCCTGGCCAGGAGTGTTGATGCCAGGCTGGACCTCGTATCCGCCGCGGGCGAAGCATTCGCGCATGGGAACGTATCCCGAGACGGACTGGGCCAGTTCGATGACGAAGGTGTATTTGCAGGGGCTCTTGGCGCGGATGGCGCGGCTGATGCCGTTGAAGGGCTCGCCCGGGAGGGAGACGAAGGCGATCTGCCGTCCGAGCTTGATGGAGGTCAGGCGGCCCTCGTGGGAGGGCACGCTCTTGTCATGGCAGTCGATGGCGCGCTGCGCGAAATAGCGCAGGGCGGCGGGCACCTTGTTGGCGAGGTCCTGGCTCTCGAAGTCGCCCTCCTTCTTGATGTCGGGGACGGTCGCCAGGATGTGCTTGGCCTCCGCGAATTCCTCGTCGGTCAGGATGCGATGCGGGATCACGACGGTCGTGTTCTTGACCTCGACGTCGGCCTCCTCGACTGGCTCCAGGCTGTCGAGCGCGTCCAGGACGATGCGGGCGTAGCCGCGGCCGATGCGGACGGCCTCGGCATAGTTGCTCTGGTTGATCTTCTGGTGGAAGTCGAAGTGGTTGATGTCGCCGGAGGCGTCGTCGACGACGATCACGGGCAGGCTGGTCTTGAGTTCGTGCTGGATTTCCTGCGTGAAGCGGCCGTACCAGTCGGCGGAGACGACGGATCCGCCGATGGTGTCGCCGTGGTTGCCGATGTTGGCGATGATCACGGCGGGGCGGCCGCCCTGCACGACCTTCAGGATGTTGATGGTGCGGTCGAATTCGCTTTCAGGCTTGTCGATGTCGGGGTTGCCCCAGCCTGGGTTGGTGACGATGGTGCCGTTCTTCATCCAGTAGCGGCGGACGAAGCCGTATGGGTTGTTGTAGACGGCGCCGACCTCGAGCTGGGCGGGGAGCAGGTTCATCTTGGCGCGGCGGAGGGCGCGGATGGCGGCGTCGACGGTCATATCGAAGGCGTATTGGGCGCGCTCTTCGAGGGGCTGCCCGTCTCTGGAGCGGAATTCGGGGCCAGTGTGGGTGTGGGTGGCGGAGACGATCAGGTTCGCGACCATTTCCGCTCCGAACTCGGCCTCGATCTTCGCGTAGATGGCGGCGAAGAGATCCTTGCTGATGTTGCACAGATCGAAGGCCATGAAGCCGAACAGGGTGCCCTTGGATTCGATGAGGGCGACCTTGACCATCAGGTCATCGTACATCCCCTCGTTGGGGCGCTTGTTGAAGTAGCCCGCCAGGCCGACGCCAGTGGGGGGGGTGATGATTTCCTGCGCGTAACCGACTTTGAACATCTGTTTTTCTCCTAAATTCAGTCTGGGGAAGTTTTGGAAACTCCTCGTAATGTAATCCATCGCGGCGTGACTGGAGGAAGGTCGGCCGAAGAGGAACGTGACAGATGGGCGGGCAATGTTACGTAATATCAGGGTACAGGCCTCGCCTTGTGGTGGGCGGGGCGGAAGGCAACAA
The DNA here is from genome assembly GCA_016287975.1 of Lentisphaeria bacterium. Next base: position 8,175 of record JAEEXV010000103.1, read on the forward strand.
AGACAGGAAGTGGAACGGAGGAACGATGATGCTGGTGATTCATCCGCAGGATGTGAGCACGGATTTTCTTGGGGCGCTGTATGAGGGGATGGAGGTGGAGCGGCTGATGGCGCTGGCGCCAGGCGAGGAGTCGCGCGTGGTGAAGGCGCTGCGGCGGACGCCTGCGGGAGAGCGCCTGATGATGCTGGGGCATGGCGGTGCGGCCGGGCTGCTCTCCATCGGCGGACGGAGCGCCCTGCAGTGCGTGGTAGGCGCGGCGGCGGCGCCTGAACTGAAGGGGCGTTTGGAACTGGTCGGGATCTGGTGCCACGCGAAGCAGTATGCGGAGACGCATGGCCTGAAGGGGCTGTGGTCGGGCATGATCATCTCCGAGGTCGCGGAGGCGGAGCTGTGCATGGGCGTCAGGATACCCCAGGAGGAGGTGACCAGGGAGAACGAGGCGCTGGCGCGGCATCTGCGGCGATTCCTGGACACCTTGCCGCTGGCGGAGATACCCGCGCGAATGAAGGAACTGGTCCATTCCCCCCTGACCGAGTTCAACTACAACAACTTCTATTACTATGGCTGAATCTGGCCGCCGCCATTCCCGCCGCGGAAACGTCCGCCGCAGGGGATGGCGGGGATGGGGTGTCGGGCAAGAACAGATCAACAACCAGGAGGATGCAACAATGGCAAACTGTGATTCAAGGGAAAAAGATTTGGAGACGCTGGTGTCTTTCCTGAGGCTTCCGCACACGCCGCAGGCGGTGCTGGAGCGCTTTGAGAAGCTGGACGGGGCGGTCAGCAGGCGCGGGCAGGATGGCGACCACGCCTTCGTGTATGTCCCCGCGACGCGCCCCGACGGTGCGGTGCTGCTGGTGGCGCATGCGGATGTGGCGGTCGAGCAGCCAGGGGCGGCGTCGCTGCGGATCGTGAACGGCGTGCTGCTGTTCAATTCCTCGAAGGAGGTGGAAGTGCTGGGGGCGGACGACCGCGCGGGCTGCGCGATCCTGTGGGCGCTGCGGGAGACGGGGCATGGCCTGCTGGTGCTTTCCGGCGAGGAAAAGGGGAGCTTGGGCGCGCATTTCCTGGTGGATGAGCATCCCGCTCTGGCGGCGGAGATCAACCGCAAATATGGCTTCCTGGTCGAGTTCGACAAGGCGGAGGCGGGAATCTACGCCACCTACAATGTCGGGACTCCGGAGTTCGAGGAATATGTCGAGGCGCAGACGGGCTTTTCGCGGGCGCTCTGGCAGACGCGCACGGACATCTGCACGCTTTGCCGTGAGGCGTGCGGCGTCAACCTGTCGATCGGCTACAACTACGAACACCATTCCAACGAGCAGATCGACGTCGCCGAATGGTGCCGTACGCTGGAGGTGGCGCGGGAATGGCTGAGGCGGCCGAATCTCCCCGTCTGGCGCCGCTGAGCGCGGGCCGCCCGTAGGGGAGGGGCGCCATCATCCCTCCAGGCACAGTTCGATGACGGGGATGGTGGCGCGGACGGGGACTGGGGGGAGCAGCAGCCCGAGGGTGTCGGGGGGGCAGACGGGGGTCATGCTGCTGTGCGCGGCGGGCGGCGGGACGATCCGCACCTCGGACCAGTCGTGGAGGAAGCGCGCGAAGCGGACCTTGCCGTTGAGCCTGGGCAGGTGGATGAACTTGGTGGGGTGCCCGAGAATGTGCAGGTAGAGCCTGCGGGTGTCGGGATTCCAGGTGTAGAGGCAGTCCTTGGGCTCGGGGAACTCTTCCGGCGCGACGGTGCAGCCGTAGATGGAGGCGGAGTGCTCGGCCATCCATTCGGCGATGGCGCCCAGCGCGGTCTGGGCGCGGCGGTCGATGCGCCCGCGGGCGTCTGGGCCGACGTTGAGCAGGAGGTTCCCGCCGCGCGCGACATGCTGGATGAGCATGGTGATGAGCTGCTCAGGGGTTTTCCACGTCGATTCGTCGCGATGGTATCCCCAGGAGCCTGAGAAGGTCTGGCAGCCCTCCCAGGGGAGCAGGCGGCCGTCTTCGTCGCGCATTCCGTGGTCGGGGACGTATTGCTCGGGGCTCTTGAAGTCGCCCGCGCCAGGGAGTCCGAGGCGGTCGTCGATGAGGATGGACGGATTGAGCCGTCGGACGAGGGCGAGGAGTTCCTCCGCCTCCCAGTCCTGGGCGCATTTGCCGTTGGGGCGGGGGAAGGTGAAGTCGAACCAGATGATGTCGATCGGGCCATATTGGGTGAGGAGTTCGGTCACCTGGTCGCGCATGTACTGGCAGTAGCGGTGCTGGTCGCGGCCGCGGTTCTGCTCGTCGAAGCCGCCGTCGCGCAGGGGGTGGTTGTCGTCGATGCGGTAGAGCGGGTGGTGCCAGTCGAGGAGGGAGTAGTAGAGCCCCGTGCGGAGGCCCTCGGCGCGGAAGGCGTCGAGGACTTCGCGGACATAGTCGCGGTCGGCCTTGTAGTCGGTGAACTTGGAATCCCACATGCAGAAGCCGTCGTGGTGCTTGGCGGTGAAGACGACGTATTTCATGCCTGCGGCCCTGGCGAGGCGCGCCCAGCCCTTCGGGTCGAACTGGTCGGGATGGAAGTATTCGATGTAGCGGTCGTAGGTCTCCTGGGGGATCTTCTCGATGGTCCGCACCCATTCGCCGCGGGCGGGGACGCTGTAGACGCCCCAGTGGATGAACATGCCGAAGCGGTCGTGCTGCCACCAGGCGAGGTCGCCATGAGGATAGGTCTTGGTTTCCATGGGAAAGGAGGGGGTGTGGAGTTCAGTTTTCGTCTTCGAGTTCGATGCCGATCCAGGATGCGGCGGTCCTGCCCATGATCTGGGCGACGACGGGCCTTGGCACGCCGATGCGGTCGAACAGTTCGTGGTAGTAATGCTGCGCCCTGCCGATGAGATGGGGCCACGTCACATAGCCGTCCGAGCCCAGGACCAGTTTGCGGAAGCCGTTCATCTCGACGTCGACGACCCGCATGTCGGGGGCCATCATCGCGGCCAGGTCGGCGGCCTGCATCCGCACATACTGCCCGCATCCACCCAGGTCGGCATACAGGTTCGGAAGCATCTGCAGATACTGTGACGCCTCGGCCTGGAAGATCCTGGTCCCCATGTGCGCCATAACGACATGGAGGCGGGGGAACGCCCTGCAGATGCGGTCCAGGGTGATGGGATGCATGTTCCTCAGCATGGGGCGGCGGTAGACGGCGTCCATCGGGCAGGGACGGTAGTTGCCCGTGTGGAAGAAAATCGGCAGTCCGCACTTCTCGGCCGCCTCATAGAGCGGCATGTACAGATCGTGGTCGTACTCGTAGTATGGGTAGATGCCCTTGAGGCCGCGGAAGCCCTGCTCCGCGAAGCGGTATACCTCGTCTGGGTGCGCCTTGTCCCAGAGGTCCAGTTTGGCGAAGGGGACGAGGCAGTCAGGATAGCGCCTGCAATGCGCAAGGACCTCGTCGTTCGGCAGGAAGTCCCGTTCGCCGTAGCGCAGGCCGCCGACGACCGCCACCACCGTCTCGCTCTCCCGTGCCGCGGCGGCCAGCGCGTCCCAGTCCTTGGCCGAGCCGCTGTCCGCATGGCAATGCATGTCAAATCGCTTCATGGTCCATTTCTTCCTGCCGACGCATTGGGGCATCCCGTGGATTCGAGCCACGGTCTGCAGAAAGAATATAGCCTGTATTGTTTGGACTGATGGCTGGAACCCGCTTCCAGGGGGGGCGGCTTCCGCCGCAGTTGCGGCGTCGCGGGACGGGGTGCTGTTCAGGGATTACAGTAAAGCAAATTTCCGTGAACAACAGGAGGTGTGAAATGAGCGAGAAAGTGTTGCGTGCCGCGGTCGTGGGGCTGGGGCGGATTGCGTGGAGCTGCCATCTGCCGAATCTGAAGAAGCATCCTGGCTTTGAACTGGCGGCGGTGGCCGACCCGCTGGAGTCGGCGCGCGCGGAGGCGATGGAGGCCTTCGGCGTGCCGCAAGGCTACCCTGGGCTGGCGGAGATGCTGGTCGCCGAAAAACTGGATCTGGTGGTGGTGTGTTCGCCGACGCGTTTCCACGAGGAGCACGCGGTGATGGCGCTGGACGCGGGCTGCCATGTCTTCTGCGACAAGCCTGCGGCGATGAGCCACGGCGCCTATCGGAACATGCTGGAGGCGGCGCGGCGCAATGGCCGCGTGCTGGAGATCTACCAGCCGCGCCGCATCAACCAGGTCGCCTCGGATCTGCGCGCGCTGATCGCGGGCGGGCGCCTCGGGCGCCTCTTCCAGATGCGCATCTTCGCCTCGAACTACGTGCGCCGCAACGACTGGCAGTCCTGGAAGCGCAACGGCGGCGGCATGCTCTTCAACTACGGCTCGCACTATCTCGACCAGGCCCTGGCGGTGCTGGGGCGCGACGCGAAACTGCTGGCCGCCTCCGCTCGCCGCATCCTGTCGCTGGGGGACGCGGACGACGTGGTGAAGGTGCTGCTGGAGATCGGCGGCGTCGAGGTCGACGTGGACATCAACCAGGCCGCGGCCTTCCCGCCCTACAATTATCTGCTCTACGGGGAATACGGGGCGGCGATGCTCATGGGCTCAGAGGGCGGCGAGTGGCGCCTGCGCTACTACGACCCCGCGGAGGCGCCGAAGGTGGAGCTGCAGGAAGGGCTGAAGGCGGTGGGCCGCGCCTATCCGCGCCAGACCTATCCCTTCCGCGAGGAGACCTACACGGGGGCGCCCGTGCCGAATCCAGGCGAGACCTACTACAAGAATCTGCACGCGGCCTTGACCGCGGGCGCCGCGCTCATCAATCCGCCCGAGGACACGCTCGCGCTGACCGCGCTCATCGACGCCTGCGCCGCGCGCGCCGGGGAATAGACGGATATGCTGGACGGCGACAACACCTCCCCTGAATGGCGGCGGCACCCGACGGACATCGTGGTGCTGCCCGTGGGCGCTTTCGAACAGCACGGCCCGCATCTCTCGCTGAACACGGACATCCGCATCGCGGAGTTCCTGGCGCGAAAGGCGGCCGAGCATCTGGACGCGGCGCTGCTGCCCGTGCTGCCGATTGCAACGAGCCTGGAGCACAGCGCCTTCCGTGGGACGTTCTCGCTGCGCCCTGAGACGCTGATGCAGGTCGTCCGCGATCTCGCCGCCGAGGCGGAGCGGCAGGGTTTCCGCGTCATGGTGATCATCAACGGCCATGGCGGGAACTTCTCGCTGGGGCCAGTGACGCGCGACCTCAACCGCCGCAACGGCCCGCTGAAGATCCTGCTGCTGCATCCCTTCGAACTGGCGGACTTCTCGCAGATGGAGACGCGCCGCCAGGGCCTCATGGATCTGCATGCGGGGGAGGCGGAGACTTCCCTCTTGATGCACATCGCGCCACGCGACTATCCGCCCGCCTCGGGGCAGTGCTCCGGCATGCGGCGCGAGGAACTCAACACCTTCGGGATGGGCCATATCAACCCCGACGGCATCGCGGGCTATCCGCAATATGCGACGCGGGAGAAGGGCGCGCACCTCGCCGAGACGATGGTCCAGGCGATGTGCGCGTCCCTCGACCGCCATCTCGCCTATCTGCGCGAGCATCCGCAGTTCTAGATCAGGTTCTCGCAGTCTTCCACGGGGGGGCGCGACTTGGCGAGGCGCGCCTGGATGATGCCGATGATTTGATTGCAGGAGAAGCCGCCTGCGTTGGGGGTGTCGGGATCCAGGCCGAAGTCGAGCAGGTCGTCGTAAAGGCGCCGCTCCTCCGCCCCGCGGGGGAGGGACAAGTAGCAGGGATTGGCGCTCAGGATGCGCGCGAGGGCGTAGTGGAGCAGCGTGTTGCCTTCCTGATCGCGATGCCCGAGGATGGTGTCCTGGGGGACTGCCTGCCTGATGGCCTTCAGAAAGTCGGGGGGCGCGAACATCCAGATAAGCGGCAGCACGGCGCCGTCTTCCGCCAGGATCCATTCGGGCGCTTGTTTGAGGAGCGCGGACAGAAACGGCCAGCGGCCCTTGAGGATCTGGGTCGTGAGGACGTCGACGGGATCAGCCACCTGGCCGATGGTGCATTGGATCGCGAAGCGCGGCACGTCCTTCGCGGAAAACGGCTTGCCAGACCAGTCGGATGGCGGGTGTCGGAGGGGGGCCGGGGAGAGCATCTTGAGGCTGGCCAGCCATTTCAGTTCCTTCTGAATGGCGGTGGCGGAAGACCTCCCGGTGCAGGCGTCCCACTGCTCGGTGGAGATGTTCAGCGCGACCGCCAGGACTGCCATGGTGAGGTGCCAGGGCAGGGAGCGCCCATCGTAGTACGGGAGGAGTTTCGGCCAGCGGGACAGTCTCTGTATCCAGCGGCCTGCGTAGGAATGCTGCTGCATGGAGGACGATGACTTCGGGGTCTGGATGAGCGCGAGCCAGGCGGGGTTCGTGCCGAACTGGGGATGTTCGGAGAGGAGCGGCCCCCATTCCTCGTCGGTGAATCGTTCCCAGCAATTGCAGTGTCCCTCGAACTGCGGTTGCGTGAGCAGCAGCATCCCCCAGTTCTTTGCGGAGAGTCGGCTCCAGTCACAGTGCGGCGCCAGCACTGGATGCTTGGAAAGCAGCGCGGCCCAGGCTCCGCCGTGGAGGATGCTGGGGGTGCAGCGCAGACAGTGGATGATGAAATGCGGCCACTTGTCAAGCAGCGCGACCCAGTTGTCGGCATTGAGGTTGCGCCATCGGCAGAACTTCGCGAAGTCTGGCTGCACGAGAAGCAGGGAGACCCAGTCGTTCCCTGAGAACTTGACCCAGGCATCGCAACGGGCTGAGAGCTGCGGGTGCGTCTGCAGAAGCGTCGCCCAGTCGCTTCCGCTGAGTTTGAACGACCAGTGGCAATGCGGCGCCAGTTGCGGGTGGACAAGCAGCAGTTCCGTCCATTGCCTGCCCGTGAGCAAATGCAGGTCGAAGCGCGGGGCGAGTTCAGGCTGGCTCACGAGGGCCTTGACGATGTTGCCGCCAACCCGGTCTGCCGCTACGGACGGCGGCGGAAGGGCGCGCGGAAGATTTGCGTTTTGGGGAGAGGAATACGGCATGTCATTGGGATAGTTCGGGTGAATGGTGAGGGGGCGACTGGACTTGCCCCTTTATTATACGATTTCACTCGCGGTCTTCTGTCAAAAGCCCGAAGCGCCGGGGAAAATGCGTGGTTTCGCTTGCAAATTGGCTGAAAGGGATTATCTTATGCGAACCAACGAACAAGGGGTCTCCATCGTCTAGTGGCCTAGGACACCAGGTTTTCATCCTGGTAACAGGAGTTCAATTCTCCTTGGAGATGCCAACCTTGAAGCCGTCGGCGCTTGCATGCGCCGGCGGCTTTTTTGCATTGCTATGTTCCCCAAGAGGGTCGGTAACAACCCCTCATAATGCAGACACGCCAGAAGCCTGTGGGGCGGGCGCGATTGACGAAGCGGACGTAGCCACGGCGTCCGCCGTGGCAGGCGGGTGAGCCACACAGGGTTTGCAATGGGGCGGCGAAATCGTTCGCTGCGTAGCTTGCCGGGGGGACCACGGCGGGACGCCGTGGCTACCTTTTTCGGGGCTTTGACTGGGCAATCGCCTACCCTCTTGGGGAACAGCGCCTTTTGCATATTGGGGAACGGCGGCGATCCATGGGCATGTCCAATGAACGAGCCTGTCGGGTGGATCTGGGCGTGGGAGCGGGCTTTACTGATCGGGAGAGGGGCGGTGGAGGAACTGGCGGTGGAGCTCCTTGTCGCGGTAGGGGTCGGGGGCGTCGGGGACGAGGTCGCAGGGGGCATATGCGGAGCGGATGGCTTGGACTGTGACGGTGCGTGCGGCTTCGTCGCAGGTGAAGGGGGCGCGCCAGGTGCGGTAGGCGAGGGCGGTGGCGCCGTCGGGGAGGGAGACGAGGCGGTGGCGGCGTCGGTCGAGCGGGGTGGTGGCGAGGTGGTCGAGGATGAAGCCGCGCAGGCATGGGACGCCGTGCCGCTCCAGCCAGGCGAGGTCGGCCTCGGCGGCGGGGGCGAAGGAGACTGCGTATGCGTCGTCGGGGGCGGCGGCCCAGCCGATGGCGGCGTCTGGGAAGGCATCGGCGTAGGGGAGGTATGGCTTGAGGTCGAGGACGGGGGTGCCGTCGAGGAGGTCGTGTCCGCGCACGGTGATGGCGAGGCCGTTCACGGCGACGAGTTCGACGCAGGAGAGCCCGATGGGGTTGGGGCGGTAGGGGGAGCGGGTCGCGAAGAGTCCGACGCGGCGAGTGCTGTGGCGCGGGGGGAGGACGCGCGGGCGCCAGTGCCCCGCGTTGCGGTCGAAGACATAGAGCACCCAGATGCGGGAGAAGCCCGCGAGTTCGGCGGTGGCCTGCTCGAAGCCGCGCCCTGGCACCAGTTCGATGCGTCCAGTGTTGGCGGCGAGGGCACCCTGGCGCGGGACGTCGTAGGCGTATTGCGCGTCGGCGTGGAAAGTTCCAATTGGCTCGAAGGTGTAGGGCATGGCCTCTACCATACACCGCCGTCGAGATTCGGGCGAACGTGGCGCGGAAGAAACTGGGCCGACATGCCGCCCCTGCCGACAGAAACTGACTATTCCGCCCCTGCCGCCAGCATGGCGGCGGGGGATTATATTTAGCGCGTTGTTTTTCGCAACCGACACCATTGTAGCCAAGAGGAGATTTTTCGCAATGTTCTTCACGGGATTCGCAGACGAGGCCGATCCGGCGCTGGCTGGTCAGATTGAGGTCACCAAGGAATTGGGGTGGAAGTATATCGAGATGCGCAACGTCGGCGGCAAAATGCTGGGGACGATGAGCGACGCGGAGTTTGCGGCGGTGGAGGAGGCCTTGGCGGCGGCGGGTCTCGCGGTCAACTGCTACGGCAGCGGCATCGCGAACTGGTCGTGCCATCCGCGCAGCGACGCGGACTTCGAGAAGAGCCGCAAGGAGTTGCTGACGGCGATTCCGCGGCTGCACAAGCTGGGCGTGAAATTGGTTCGCGGGATGAGCTTCAAGGTGCCTGAGGACGAGCCGGAAGGCTCGGAGGGGCTGGAGAAGGTGGCCTTCGGCAAGGTGCGGGAACTGGTGCAGATCTGCGCGGACAACGGGCTGGTCTACGGGCATGAGAACTGCCAGAACATCGGCGGCATGAGCTGGAAGCACACGCTGCGGCTGCTGGAGGCGGTCGACAGCCCCGCGCTGACGCTGATCTTCGACACCGGCAACCCCTGCTTCAACTACCGTCGGCTGGGGCCGCGGCCGTGGCCGCTGCAGTCGTCGTGGGAGTTCTATCGGCAGGTGCGCGACCACGTCACCTACGTGCACATCAAGGACTCGACGGCGATCCCGCGCGAGGACTGCGCGCCTGTGACGGAGAACAAGTACCAGTGGCCTGGCGAGGGGAACGGCGACATCCGCGCGATCATGAAGGACCTCTTGGCGCGGGGCTATGACGGCGGCTTCTCGATGGAGCCGCACCTGGGGCCGATTTTCCACGATCCCAAGCAGGGGGACGACGACGCGGCGAAGATCGCGGCGCGCCACAAGATGTACGTCGAATACGGTCGCAGGTTCACGCGGCTGATGCGCGAGTGCGGGTGGGATTGCTGATGGGCGCGCCCGCGAAGACCATCTGGGCGGGCAGCACGCAGCTGGCGCCAGTGCCCGCAGTGCTGGTCGGGACTGGCGACGGGCGGCTGCACCCGTGGAATGTGCTGACGGTCGCGTGGGCGGGGACGCTCGCCTCCGCCCCGCCAGTCGTGGGCATCGGCGTGCGGCGTTCGCGGTTCTCCTTCGGGCAGCTGGAGAAACTGGGCGCGTTCACGGTCAACCTTCCGAGCGCCGACATGGCGGAGACGGTGGACTACTGCGGCGTCGTCTCAGGGCGGGACACCGACAAGTTCGCGGTGCGCCATCTCACGGCGCTGCCCGCCTCGAAGGTGACCGCGCCCGTCGTCGCGGAATGCCCGCTGTCGCTGGAGTGCCGCGTCATCAGGAGCGTCGACCTCGGCAGCCATGTGCTCTTCCTGGGGCAGGTGGAGGCGGTGCAGGTGACCAGCGCGCTCATCGACGCGAAAGGGCATCTCGACCTGGCGCGCGCCAATCTTCTCGCCTACGCGCACGGCAACTACTATTCGCTCGGCGAATGCCTGGGGCACTTCGGGTATTCGGTGCGCAAGCAGGGATAGGCAGGACGCGGGCCGAAAACGGCCCGCCACGGAACGGCTACGCGTGGACGGCGGCGAGCGCCTCGCGCCATGCGTGGAGCTTGGCCGCGTAGGGGATGGCGGCGGCGGCGGGGGAGGTCGAGGGGAGGCGGCGCATCGGGATGGCGATGGTCTTCCCGAAGTGCCGCCGATAGTATTGGGCGGAGGCGCCGCCGTTGCAGAGGATGAGGCGCAGTTCGGGGGTGCGGGCGGCGAGGCCCTGGATGTCGTTGGGGAGGGCGTCGCGGATGTCCGAATCAAGGCTGCCGTCGCGTCGGCAGGAGCGGAGGACGTCCCAGAGGGCGATGCGGTGTTCCTGGAGGGCGGCGAGACGTTCGGGATAAGGGAGGGCGGGGGCGAAGCCGCAGAGTTCGCCGAGGATGCGCCAGAAGGCGTTGTGCCTGTAGGCGTAGTACTGCTGCTGGCGCAGGGATTCCTCGCCAGGCATGGAGCCGAGGATGAGGACGCGGGCGTCGGGGCGCCAGACGGGCGGGAAGGAGAGGCAGTCGCTCATGGGTGGCGGCGCTGGAGTTTGCGCTGGGCGCGCAGGTCGCCGCGGTCCTTTTTGACGGCGAGGATGATATGGTGCTCGGGGTCGCCTGGCACGAGGGTGAGGACGACGTCGTCGACCTGCTCGAAGCCGTAGGCGGGGCAGGCGGCGGCGAACTCGGGGGCCTCCTCGGCGGGCCAGCTGGGGCCCTTCATGAGTACGAAGACGCCGCCTGTGGCGAGCAGTTCGGCGGCGTCGGGGAGGAGGTCGGCGCCGCGTCCGACGGCGCGCGCGGTGAGGATGGCGGCGTGGTGGACGAAGTCGGCGCGTGCGCGGCCGATCTCGCGACCGCGCGCGGCGACGGCGACGGCGCGTCCGCGGCGCGGGACGAGCGGGATGGCCGCATTGAGGAAGTCGACCTTTTTCTGGCGGGAGTCGACGAGGATGAAATGCTGGGTGTCGAGCCAGGTCATCAGGGGGAGGGCGGGATAGCCGCCGCCAGAGCCCAGGTCGGCGACGACGTCGCGCTCCTCCAGCATCGGCGCGATGACGGGGAGGATGGAGAGCGAGTCGAGCAGCTGGAACTTGAGGTAGTCGGCGGGGGCGGTGAGGCGCGTGAGGTTGAGCCAGGCGTTGACGCCGACCAGGTGGCTGTAGATCGCCTCCAGCGTGGCGCGTTTGGGCGCGGGATCGTGGATGCCAAGGGCGGCGCAGGCGCCGCAAAACCACTCCCAGTCGGCATCGGGAAAGGCGAGCCGAGGATAGCGGTCGGGCTGGAAATCGGATGGGGAGCGGTCGGACATGGGGGAAGCAGGGGGAACGGAGGGGGGATTTCGGCGGCACCGCCGCCAGCGCGGAACGGATTGGCTTTTCCGGATCTTCCGGATCTTCCGGAAACGGGTGCTGGTTTGCTCGGCGGTCCGCCACGGCGAGACGCCGTGGCTACGGCCGCAAATGCGCCGGCTTTTCCGGCTTTTCCGGCTTTTCCGGCTTTTCCGGATCTTCCGGATCTTCCGGATCTTCCGGATCTTCCGGATCTTCCGGATCTTCCGGATTTTCCGGAAACGGGTGCTGGTTTGCTCGGCGGTCCGCCACGGCGAGACGCCGTGGCTACGGCCGCAAATGCGCCGGATTTTCCGGATCTTCCGGATCTTCCG
>JAEEXV010000104.1 GCA_016287975.1 Lentisphaeria bacterium
ATCCAGGACGCCATCAACGCCCTCCTTCAGCCCTACGGCTACGACATCAAGCGCCTCGTCGGCAAGAGCGAGGCCGTCAGCGAACGCGAGGACCGGTACGTGAGCGTAGAGGACGCACTGCACTTCCTCGGCGTCCGCAGCCGCACCTTCCTCTGGCAGTACATCAAGGCGGGACGCATCAAGGCACGCAAGATGGGAAAGTCGCGCGGGGCAAAGGTCCTCATATACTTCCCGAGCCTAAAGCAGTTCATGGAGGAAATGCCGGATTACGTAGAATGCGGCCCCGCCTGGGGATATTCCGGACGCCCGCCGAGGCGGGAGGCCGACCCCGCCGACGCCGCCAAAGCCCCAGGGTAAAATTTTCCGTAATTTTTCCGTAATCTGAACGCTTTTTCGCCCTTTTTCGCCCCTTTTCACGAATGACGGAGAAAAGAAAAAGCCCCGCCAGATTTACCTATCTGGCAGGGCTTTAAAGTGGAGCGGGTGATGGGAATCGAACCCACATCATCGGCTTGGAAGGCCGAAGCATTACCACTATGCTACACCCGCGTCTCAACGGACGATTGCATACTATAATCCCTGCACCGCAACTTGCAAGCCGACTCCCCCGAACCGCGGAATCCGCCGCCGCATTCCTGCTGCGGCGGCGGAGTCGGCGTGGGTGCATTCACCCCAGCACCAGTTTTCGCTTTTCCCAGGGCCAGAAGAAGAAGTAGAGCATGCTGGGGATGGCGGTGACATAGGTGGCGAGCGCGTATCCCGCGATGAAGCCGTAAAGCCCCATTTTGAAGTAGATTCCCAGCATCCACGAGAGGCTGATGCGGGCGATGAGGCCGTCGGTCAGGGCGATGGCCAGGCCGAAGTTTGCGTTGCCGATGCCCTGGAGGAAGCCGTTGGTGCCCTTCATGATGAGCAGCGCGGGGTAATGGAGGATGAGCCCCTTGACGAAGACGGCGGAGAGGCGCAGGACATCTGGATTGTCGGTGAAGCATCCGTACATTTCGCGGGTGAAGGTGAGCAGCACGGCGGCGTAGGCCCCGAACATGGTCGCGCAGATGGCCCAGCCGTAGTAGACGCTCTTGCGGATGCGCTGGAAGTTCCCCGCGCCCATGTTCTGCCCCACGATGGTCGAGAGCGCCATCATCACGCCCTGCGAGACTCGGTTGGCCAGATTGTCCAGGCGCGTGCCCACGCCGTAGGTGGCGGAGGCCGCCACCCCCAGCCCGTTGATCAGCGAGTTCACGTAGAGCATCGAGAGGTGGATCGCCCCGAAGCGCACCGAGAACGGGATGCCCAGTTTCACCAGCACCGCCAGGATCGGCGGGTGGATCCGCAGGCTCTTCAGCTGGAAGTCGAAGCCGAAGCTCTCGCGGTGGCGGTAGAGGAAGACCAGCGCGCAGAGGAACGCCAGCGCCTGCGCCATCACCGTCGCCAGCGCGCCGCCGAAGACGCCCCACTTGAAGCCCGCGATGAAGACCAGGTCCAGCGTCACGTTGGTCACCGACGAGATCATCATGAACATGAACGGGTGCCGCGAATCCCCCATCCCGCGCAGCACCGCCGCGACCATGCTGTAGCCGAAGATGAAGAAGAAGCCGCAGCTCATCACCCGCAGATAGTCGAGCGCGCTGGCGAAGGACTCCGTCGGCGTCTTCAGCAGCCGCAGGAAGGGCCGCGCGAAGGTCAGCCCCCCGATGCTCGCGACCGCCGCGCAGATGATCACCAGCGAGAAGAGCGTGCCGATGGTGGGTTGCAACTGATCCCGCCGCCCCTTTCCGATCAACTGCGAAATCAGCACCTGCCCGCCCGTCGAGACGCCAAAGCCGACCATCGTGATGAAGTCCGTCGCCTGGCTCGCCGTCGCCACCGCCGAAAGCCCCGTGTGCCCGACATACCGCCCCGTGATCAGCATGTCCGTCATCGAATAGGCCACCTGCAGCGCGTTCGACAGCATGAACGGCAGCGCAAAACTCAACAGCGGCCAGAAGAGCGGCCCCTGCGTGAAATCCCGAATGATTTTCCCTTGCTTCATAATAGGCGGCAATATAATCCACCGCGCCCGTCTTTCCCCTCCCGCAACGCCGATTATCCGCTATTTGCGGCCCAGCGTGTCCAGCAGCGCGGCCACGCGCTTCGGCGGCAGCGCCGCCATGCATTGATAGCGCCCCGCGTCCTTCCTCGGGCATTCCCGCTTCAGGCATGGCCTGCATGGCACGTCGGCGACGAGCAGTTCCCACGGCGCGCCCAGCGGACCTGTCGCGGCGGGGTCGGTCGAGGCGAAGAGGCCGATTCCAGGCGTCCCCAGCGCCGCCGCCAGATGCATCGCCCCTGAATCGTTCGCGACGACCCCGTCGACCCCCGCCAGCACCGACATCAGCTCCGTCAATGTCGTGCGTCCCGCCAGATTCAGCGCGCCCGCCCCCACCTGCTCGGCCAGTTCCCCGCAGACCGCCCGATCCTTCGCCGTGCCGACCAGCACGACCTGGCCGCCGCGGCCCAGCCACTCCATCGCCACCTCGCGGTAGTTCTTCAGCGGCCACTGCTTCGCGGGGCCGAAGTTCGCGCCAGGCGCCAGCGCCAGCCAGCCGCGCCCCCGCGCGATGCCATGCGCCTGCGCAGGAACTGGATCCACCTCCAGCGGCGGGGCCGCCGCGCTCCACTCGAAGTCGCCGAAGACGGAAGCCAGTTCCAGATAATACGAAAGCTGGTGCCATGCGCCCCGCCCCTCGCCGCGACGCCACTCGGGAAGCCGATGCGTCAGGAGCCACGAGCGGAAACGCCCCGCGCGCCCGACGCGCACAGGCACCCCCAGGCGCCACATCTCCCACGCCGTCGCAAACGAGTTCGGCAGCACCACCCCCACGCCAAAGCCCCGCCCCCGCGCCACTTGGCGCGCCGCGCCGTCCGCATGCCGCCCGTCAAACCAGACCACCTCATCCACCCACCTGGCCGCGCGCCACAACGGCGCCAGCGACGACGGCGAAAGCACCGCCAGCGGCACCCCCGAAGGCAACTGGCGGCGCAACCGCCACACCGCGGGCAAGGTCATCAGCGCATCCCCCAGCCAGTTCGTCGAGCGCACCAGCACCCCGCCCCGCCAATCCACCGCGCCCAGCCTCGGCAACGGACGCCCGAACGGATGCAGCAGCGGCGTATACGGCATGGCCCTCTAATGCTCCTCGAAGAAGCGCAGCAGATCCGACAGCCGCGCGCGCAGATCCTTGCGCTCCACGATCGCGTCGATGAAGCCGTGCTGCACCAGATACTCGGCCCGCTGGAACCCCTCGGGCAGTTTCTGGTGGATCGTCTGCTCCACCACCCGGGGCCCCGCAAAGCCCACCAGCGCCTTCGGCTCCGATAGAATCACATCCCCCAGCGACGCAAACGACGCCGTCACGCCCCCCGTCGTCGGATGCGTCAGGATGATGAAGAGCGGCAGCCCCTCCTCGTCATGGCGCATCAGCGCACCCGCCGTCTTCGCCATCTGCATCAGCGACAGCGCCCCCTCCTGCATCCGCGCCCCGCCCGAGGCGGTCACGATCACCAGCGGCAGATGCCGCTTGGTCGTCCACTCCGCCAGCCGTGCGA
Organism: Lentisphaeria bacterium; assembly: GCA_016287975.1. The sequence continues at coordinate 3,589 of JAEEXV010000104.1, forward strand.
TCTTCTCCCCCACCGCCGAGCCCATGCTCGCCCCCATGAAGCGGAAGTCCATCACCGCCAGCCCGTAGCGCCGTCCGTCCAGAAAGGCCTTGCCAGTCACGACCGCCTCGGACAGCCCCGTCGTCTGCGTGGCCTCCGCCAGTTTGTCCCGATACGATCCGTCCCCCGCGAAATCCAGGGGATCGCAGGAGCGCAGCCCCTTGTCCGTCTCCGTGAAGCCCTTCGCGGTCGCGTCCGTCAGCATCGCGATGCGCTCCCATGCCGTCAGGGGATAATAGTGCCCGCACTGCGGGCACACCGACAGATTCCCCGTCAGGGCGCGCTTGAAGACAACCTCCCCGCACTCCTTGCATTTCCACCACAGCCCCGCCGGGATCTCCGTGCGGCTCTCTGGCGACGCCAGGTTGAAGGAAGTCTGTGTCTCCTCAAACGCCATGAGGCATGTCAGTTGCCGACCTCGGTGATCTCCACCGCGACAGGCTTGCCTTCCTGCGCGGCCCCGCCCTTGCGGCGCGTGATCAGCAGCTTGCCCGCCGCGACTTCCTGCAGCGCGACATCCAGATACGGCGTATGGTCGTCTGGCAGCGAGGGAAGCAGCCGACGATAGCCCTTGGCCAGCTGCGCGGCGCGCTCGGAGACGCCAGTGATGAAGAGCCGCACGTCAAACGTCTCGCCGCGCGCCTTCGCCATCTCCTCCGCCTTCGCCTTCGCCTGCTTCAAATATTCCTCGTTCATGAAACGATACTCCTCCTGTAGAAGAATGACACAACCGCCCCGAAAATGAAAACGACATAATATAACCCATTCCCCGCAGTTGGCAACGCGCCCGCCGATTGCAATTATAGTAACCCCATTGACCGCGCAAGGACACCGCTCCCTGCCCATACATCCCGTTTTTTCTCGGAAGTCCCCCCATGTCTGACCTCAAGCAAGATTCCCTCGCCTACCACGCCGACCCCGTCCCAGGCAAGCTCCACGTCGTCGCCTCCAAGCCCTGCCGCACGCAGCACGACCTCGCCCTCGCCTACACCCCTGGCGTCGCCACCCCATGCCTCGAAATCAAGGCCGCCCCCGCCGACGTTTTCCGCTACACCGGCAAGGGCAACACCGTCGCCGTCGTCTCCGACGGCACCGCCGTCCTGGGCCTCGGCAACATCGGCCCCGCCGCAGGCCTCCCCGTCATGGAGGGCAAATGCGTGCTCTTCAAGCGCTTCGCCGACATCGACGCGATGCCCCTGTGCCTCACCAAGGTATTCACCCCCGAGGGCAAGACCGACGCCGACAAACTCATCGCCGCCGTCGAGACCCTCGAACCCACCTTCGGCGGCATCAACCTGGAGGACATCGCCGCCCCCGCCTGCTTCCGCGTCGAGGCCGAACTCAAGCAGAAAATGGGCATCCCCGTCTTCCACGACGACCAGCACGGCACTGCCATCATCTCCCTCGCCGCCCTCCTCAACGCCGCCAAGCTCACGGGCAAGCGCCTCGACGAGATGAAGGTCGTCGCCTCGGGCGCGGGAGCCGCGGGCCTCGCCTGCATCGAGTTCTACATCACCGCAGGCGTCCGCCGCGAAAACGTCGTCGTCTGCGATTCCAGGGGCGTCATCACCCAGGCCAACCCCTCCAACCCCGCCAAGGCCCGCGTCGCCACCAGCCGCACCGACATCCATACCCTCGCCGACGCCCTCAGGGGCGCCGACCTCTTCCTGGGCTGCTCCGTCGGCAACTGCGTCACCCCCGAGATGATCCGCTCCATGGCCCCGCAGGCCGTCGTCTTCGCGATGGCCAACCCCGTCCCCGAAATCATGCCCGACCTCGCCCGCGCCGCCGGAGCCGCCGTCGTGGGGACGGGACGCACCGACTTCCCGAACCAGATCAACAACGTCCTGGGCTTCCCCGGCATCTTCCGCGGCGCCCTCGACTGCCGCGCCCGCGACATCACGCCAGGCATGCAGCTGGCCGCCTCCCACGCCCTCGCCGAACTCGCCGAAATGCCCGTCGAGGGCGCCGTCCGCGAGGAACTCGCCCTCGCCTATCCAGAGGACGCCGCCAAGGGCGTCTTCGACGGGGCCAACCCCCTCAAGTTCGACTACGTCATCCCCAAGCCCTTCGACCCCCGCGTCGTCCCCCACGTCGCGCGCTTCGTCGCCGAGGCCGCCATGCAGGAAGGCGTCGCGCAACTCGCCATCGACGACCTCGACGCCTACGAGAAATTCACCACCGAACGCATCCAGAAAGGTTAAACTGCCATGATTGACATCAAGATCCTCCGCGAAAACCCCGCCCTCGTCAAGGAAAACGCCGCCAGGCGCGGCGCCAAGGTGGACGTCGACGCCATCTACGCCCTCGACCAGGAATACCTCAAGCTCGTCCGCGAGACCGAGGAGATGCGCGCCGAGCGCAACCGCCTCTCCAAGCAGTGCAAGGACGACCCCGCCGCCCGCGAGAAGGTCAAGGCGATGAAGGCGGATCTCGCCGCCAAGGAGCAGCGCCAGGAGGAACTCAAGGCGCAGGTCGAGGAGAAGCTCACCTGGCTGCCGAACTTCCTCGCGCCAGATGCCCCGCAGGGCGAGAGCGACGCCGACAACGTCGAGATCAAGGTCGTCGGCGAGCATCCGCAGTTCACCTTCCAGCCGCGCGACCACCAGGCCATCGGCGAGATCCTCGGCATCATCGACACCCAGCGCGGCGCCAAGGTCGCCCAGTCGGGATTCTACTACTGGGTCGGCAAGGGCGCCATCCTCACCCAGTCGATGTACTTCTGGGCGCAGAAGTTCCTCGCCTCCCGCGGCTTCACCGTCATGATGTCCCCTTGCGCCGCAAAGTCCCGCACCCTCTTCGGCACGGGATACCTGCCCTTCTTCAAGGACCAGATCTACAAGATGGAAAACGACGACCTCTGCCTCATCGGCACCGCCGAGCAGACCCTCGTCGGGTTCCATGCCGACGAGATGCTCGACGCCGCCACCCTCCCCGAGCGCCTCACCGCCTACACGCCCTGCTTCCGCACCGAGGCGGGCTCCTACGGCAAGGAGGCCCGCGGCATCTTCCGCGTCCACCAGTTCCACAAGGTCGAGCAGATCATCTTCTGCCTGCCCCAGGACTCCCCCAAGTGCCACGAGGAGGCCCTCGCCAACGAGGAGGCCATGCTCCAGGCCCTCGGCATCCCCTACCACGTCGTCAACGTCTGCCTCGGCGACCTCGGCGCCCCCGCCTACAAGAAATACGACATCGAGGCCTGGTACCCCGGCTACAACGGATACCGCGAGGTGACCTCCAACTCCAACCTCACCGAGTTCCAGTCCCGACGCCTCAACATCCGCTACAAGGACGCCGACGGCAACAAGGGCTTCGTCCACACCATCTCCGCCACCGGCCTCACTGACCGCGTCGTCTGCGCCATCCTTGAAAACAACCAGCGCGAGGACGGCTCCGTCGTCGTCCCCGAAGTTCTCCGCCCCTACACCGGCTTCGACGTCATCGAACCTAAAGCATAAGGAAGCTTAAAGCTTAAAGCCGCCTGTGCCCCGGGCAAAAGCCCGGGGTTGCCGCGCCACAGCGCGGCCCCTGTGCCCCGGGCAAAAGCCCGGGGACACGTGGGGTGTGGCGAAAGCCCGGGGCACGCGCATCCCCCAGAAAACTTTTAGCCTTTAGCCTTAGGCTTTTAGCCCGAAAAGATGCTCCGCATCGCCTCCCAATGCTTTGCTTGCCGCCAATGCGGGCGCTGCTGCCATCTGCCGGCGGCGCTCTCCGGGTTGGAGCTGGAGGCGATCGCCAAATTGCCGTGGCCGGCCGGCAGCCGCCCCCCGCGTGATTATTACACCGCCTGGCATGGGCAGCCGTTCCTGAAGCGCGTCGGAGACGCGCGCTCCTGCGTCTATCTCGACGAGCGCAACCACTGCCGCATGCACGCGGCCTTCGGAGGCCAGGGCAAACCGCTGACCGGCCGCGCCTATCCCCTTGAATTCCTGCGCACCTTCTGCGACGAGATCACCGTCTCCGCCCGCTATGACTGCCCCGCCGTAGGCGCGGGCGCCGGCCCCGCGCTCGCCAGCCGTCGCGCCGAACTCGAGGCTCTCGCCGCCGAAGTCCGCCCGCATCTCAGGCGCGGCTTCACCGACGCCGAATGCGACGGCCTCTCCCCCGA
>JAEEXV010000105.1 GCA_016287975.1 Lentisphaeria bacterium
CTCCGGAAAATCCGGAAAATCCGGAAGATCCGGAAGATCCGGAAGATCCGGAAGATCCGGAAGATCCGGGAACTCCGGGAACTCCGGAAAATCCGGAAGATCCGGAAGATCCGGAAGATCCGGAAGATCCGGAAGATCCGGAAGATCCGGAAGATCCGGAAGATCCGGAAGATCCGGAAAATCCGGATTTCATGTCCTGTGCCGGGCCATTTTTGGCCCGGCTGGAAAACCACCATTCCCGCCCATGAAAACCATCTACCGAGACACCCCGAATTTTCGCGCGGCGCTGCGGAAGCTGCTGGAGCGCGAGGCCTTCACAGGCGACACGGAGGCCGCCGCCGCCGCCATTCTCGACGATGTGCGACGGCGCGGCGATGAGGCGCTTGTCGAGTGCGCCCGCAAGTTCGACCATGTCGAGCTCACGCCCGCGGAGTTCCGACTGTCGGAGGCGGAACTGGACGCGGCGATCGCAGCCGTCCCGTCGGAGACGCGCGCGGCGGTGGACCTGGCGGTGGAGCACATCCAGGACTTCTACCGCCAGCGCATCCCGCAGGGGTGGACGTACTCCCCGCGCCCTGGCGTCACGCTGGGCGAGCAGTTCCACGTGCTGGACCGCGTCGGCTGCTACATCCCGGGCGGCACCGCGCCGCTGATCTCGACCGTCTGCCACACCGTCGCCATCGCGGCGGCGGCGGGCGTGCCCGAGATCCTCGTCTGCACGCCGTGCAAGGCCGACAGGCAGGTGCACCCCGCGCTGCTCTACGCCTGCCGCCGCGCGGGCGCGACGGCGGTCTTCCGCCTGGGCGGCGTCTACGGCGTCGGCGCGATGGCCTACGGCACCGAGACCGTGCCGAAAGTCGAGAAGATCTGCGGCCCTGGCAATGCCTACGTCGCCGCCGCCAAGCGCCGCATCTACGGCAGCGTCGCCCTGGACCTGGTCGCGGGCCCCTCCGAGATCCTCGTCCTCGCCGACGATTCGGCGAAGGTACCCTTCGTCGCGGCGGACATCCTCTCGCAGGCCGAGCACGGCTCGGGCCGCGAGCAGGCCGTCCTCGTCTCGACCTCGCGGAAACTCCTCGACGAGGCCGCCGCCGAAATCGCCCGCCAGGCCGCGCAACTGACCCGCCAGGCGTGCGTGCAGCAGGTGCTGGAGAACGGGGTCTTCCTGGTCGAGGCCAAGGATCTCGACGAGGCCGCCGAAATCGCCTCCGAATACGCCCCCGAGCACCTGGAACTGCTCGTGCGCGATCCCCAGGCCATCGCCCCCAGGATCACCGCCGCTGGCGCCATCTTCCTCGGCGAATGGACCCCCGAACCCGTCGGCGACTACGTCGCGGGCCCCAGCCACGTCCTCCCCACCGGCGGCACCGCCCGCTTCTTCAACGGCCTCACCATGGACGCCTTCTACCGCCGCACCAGCCTCGTCCAATACGACCGCGACGCCCTCCTCGCCGATCTCCCAGCCCTTGAATGCTTCGCCCGCAACGAGGGCCTCGACGCACACGGCCGCTCAGGCTCTATTCGGCGGTGACTGGCGTTCCGTGACGGCCCGGAAACGGGCCGGGAAAGCCCCATCGCGACCCAGGACCCAGGACCCAGGACCCAGGACCCAGGACCCAGGACCCAGGACCCAGGACCCAGGACCAAAGACCTAAGCCCCCCCTGGCCGGAATTGTTCCGTGCCGGCCCGTTCTCGGGCCGGGAAAGCCCCATACTCCACCCATGTAGGATTGCCTTTCCATGCATTTTGCCTTCCAGGAATCATTGAACCAGTGGCTGTCGCAGCAGTTTGGCGGCGCGGCCTCGCCGTCCGTCGACCTGTGCCCGCCGGGTTTCGCGGGGGATGTCACCATCAACTGCTTTCCGCTGGCGAAGCCGCTGAGGCAGAATCCGATGCAGCTGGCGGCGAAGGTCGGCGAGTTCCTGCAGGGACATCCCGACGTCGCGCAGGCCGAGGTGACCAAGGCCTTCGTCAACCTGACGCTCAAGCCCGCCGCGCTGATGCGGGACACCGTCGCGGACGAGGCGGCGCTCCTGGCGTCGGTCGCGCTGCCCGAGGGCGAGCGGCGGAAGATCCTCATCGAGTATTCGGCGCCGAACACCAACAAGCCGATGCACCTGGGGCACGTCCGCAACAACACCGTCGGCATGTGCACCGCGGCGATCCTCAAGCGCGCGGGGCACGACGTCGTGCAGGTCAACCTGGTCAACGACCGCGGCATCCACATCTGCAAGTCGATGATCGCCTACCAGCGCTTCGGCGAGGGCTGCACGCCTGAATCCACGGGCAAGAAGGGCGACCACCTCGTCGGCGACTTCTACGTCCGCTACAACGTCGAACTCGAGCGCCAGCTCAAGGAACTGCGCGCCGCCCGTCCCGAATACGCCGAGACCGACAAGGACGAACTCTTCCTCAAGACCGAGATCGGCCAGGCCACCGCCAAGATGCTGCAGGACTGGGAGGCGGGCGAGCCCGCCGTCCGCGAACTCTGGGCGAAGATGAACGGCTGGGTCTTCGACGGCTTCGACGTCACCTACCGCCGCATGGGCATCGCCTTCGACCACCGCTACCTCGAAAGCGAGACCTACAAGCTCGGCAAGGACATCGTCCGCCAGGGCCTCGAAAAGGGCGTCTTCCAGAAGCGCGACGACGGCGCGGTGATCATCCAGTTCGCGGACAAGAACCTCGGCACCAAGGTGCTTTTGCGTTCCGACGGCACCTCCGTCTACATCACGCAGGATCTGGGCACGACCCTCCTCAAGCAGCAGGACTACCAGCCCGACCAGCAGATCTGGGTCGTCGGCGACGAGCAGATCCACCACTTCCAGGTGCTCTTCGCGACCCTCAAGGCCCTCGGCTACCCGTGGGCCGACCGCCTCGTCCACATGGCCTACGGCATGGTCAACCTGCCCTCGGGCCGCATGAAGTCCCGCGAGGGCACCGTCGTCGACGCCGACGACCTCTTCGACGAGATGGCGGCCCTCGCGCGCACCGCAACGCTGGAGCGCGTGCCCGAGGGCGCCGAGCCGCCCGCCGACCTAAAGGAGCGCGCGGCGGTGATCAGCATGGCCGCCTTGAAGTTCATGCTGCTCAAGGTCAACCCCAAGACCACGATTCTCTTCGACCCGAACGCCGCCATCAAGTTCGAGGGCGACACCGGCCCGTATGTCCTCTACGCCTACGCCCGCATCTCCTCGATGCTGCGCCAGCCCGAACTCGCCGCCGTCGCGGACGCCACGCCCGACTGGGCGCTCCTCGACGCCCCCGCCGAACGCCGCCTCGCCCTGCGCTGCGCCGCCTATCCCGAGGCCCTCCGCAAGGCCGCCCAGCAGCTCGACTCCTCCGCCCTCGCCGCCTACCTCCTCGACCTCGGCAAGGACTTCAGCGCCTTCTACAACCAGTGCCCCGTCAAGAACGCACCCACCGTCGAGCTCCGCGCCGCCAGGGCCGCCCTCTCCCGCGTCGTGCGCGACATCCTCGGCGACGGCCTCCACACCATGACCATCGGCACCCTCGAAAGCATGTAGCGCCACGCCTCAAACCCCGTCGTCCCAGAACGGGACGGCTCACTTCCATGTGGGAAACACCATGCCAGGCAACTATGTGATACGCGCGGCGCAGATTGACTTGAACCGCCAATACGAGCCGATGTCCTTCATCCAGGAGTACATTGACCTGCTGGCGGGGAATGGCTACAACACGCTGATGCTCTATATCGCGTGGCGCGTCACCATCCATTCGCATCCGTGGCAAGTGCCTGGCGGCAGCTACACGCAGGAAGAAATTCGGGCAATCGTCTCCTACGCCCAGGAAAAGGGGCTTCAGGTCATTCCGACCACCGACCTCACATTCGTCAACTCCCTGACCCGCTTTCCAGAACTGGGCGAGTTGATGGAGACCGGCACCCGCTTCTGGGGCAGCCGCCGCGGAAACTTCTGCACCTCCAACCCGAAGACCTACGACTTCATTGAGAACTATCTCACGGAACTGGCGGAACTGGTCCCCTCGGAATACTTCCACATCGGCGGCGACGAAGCCTGGGACCTGGGGTTCTGCGAACACTGCACGAAAGATGGGTTCGACTTCGACAAGGAGTGCCGCCTCTACCGCGACTTCATCCTGAAGGTGCACTCCATCGTCGCGGGAAAACTGCGGCGCCGCATGATCATGTGGGACGACATGTTCGAATACTATCCAGCCGTGCTCCCTGAAATGCCCAGGGACATCATCATGGCGGACTGGCTGTATGACGAGGACGTGACCTTGACCCGCGGCCATTTCGGCAACCGCCGCCGCGAATATCGGCTGGCGCAATATGAGCAGCTGGGCTTTGACTATCTGATTGCCGCCGCCACCCGCTCCTCGGCAAACGGCAGGACCTTCACGGAATACGCCGCCAATGGCAGCCATCTTCTGGGCGGCATCATGACCACCTGGTGCGTCCATCTGCGCTACATGTACAAGGCTTTCCCGACCATCGCCTCCATCGGCAGGCTTTGGGCAAAGGGCGGGGACGAGGCACGGCATTACCAGGAGGCCATCGCCGACCTGCTCGGCGTGGACAACGCGCTGCTCTGCTCAGCGTTCCGCGCATTCAGCGAGGGAATCATGATGCGGCTCTCCTATTTCAATGGCGGCTGGCTGTGCACCATGCCATTCGAGGGAATGCACTTCGCGGCCGACTCAAATCACGAGTTGATGCTGGCTGTGCTCAAAGAGCATGAGGCCCTGGTGACAACCGAAGTCGGGCGCAAGGTGACCACGGAGATCATCCGATCTCTGGAACTGGAATGCGCCATCTTTGGCCTCAAACTTGCGTTCAGGCGCCTGATTGCCACCCCCGCCCGGGAAGGCGGCTTCGCCAACGCAATGGAGCGGGTGAAGCGGACTGGCGACGCCTACGCAGACCTGTGGAAGCAATGGCGCCCTAGCATCGAACCAAACCACATTGCAGGATGGCTCGGGAAATTCCTCAAGGACGCGGAGGAGCTGGCGGAGCGGTTCCGCTTCGGCAACTGCCTGCGGATATTGTTCGCATTGCCGAACCCGTTCGGCGCCGAACAGGCGACCGTCAGCGTTTTTGAAAAGGGCGGGGAAACGGCCCTGGCCCAGGGATGCTTCAAGGGCACGGGCACTTTCTATGAGCGATTCTTCCCCCTGGCGCCAACCCAGAGGCCTGATGCCGTCAAAATCGCGGTCAAGGGCTATGGCGGCCAGGGCGTGGCGCATGTCGCCTTGCGCCTCGACGGGCAGAACGTCCCGCCCTCCAAGGTGATTGCGGAGGGGCAGGTCTGCAATGAGGCGCATATCCTGGACGACGACTGCAAATTCGCGTTCCTGGGCGACCAGGACGCCCTCAAGCCCTGGCAGAACCGTGCACTTGCCGAAGAAGTCAGTTCCATAACAGTGTTTTTTCAAGAGTCAAGTCAATAGCGCAAGGAGACAGCGGATGAAGAGATTTACTTTGATTGAATTGCTCGTCGTCATCGCCATCATCGCCATTCTGGCGTCAATGCTCCTGCCTGCATTGAGCAAGGCCAGGCAGAAGGCAAGGAACATCGCATGCATCTCCAATCTCAAGCAGATCATGGTGGGCGCCCAGCTCTATTCGGATGAATACCATGGCTGGATTGTCCAATCCACCACGGGCGGCGGCGCCGGCCAGGGCTTCTTCAAAACGCTCCATCCATACGTCTATGGAAACGCCGCCCCCCAGGGCTACACCCAGAAGAACAACCAGTTCCTGGTCTTCAAATGCCCTGCCGAAAGCGTAGGCTACAGCAGTAGCGTGACCGAGGGATATAAATATTCCCACTACGGGCACAACGCCATCGGATTCGGCTATCGGAGCGACCCGGTCGGGACCTCGGGAAAGAACAGCTACAAGCCACGCAAGGGAACCAACCTTTGCGCGCCTAGCCTGGCCCTGCTTTTCGCCGACAAGTCAAGCCGCAACGGTCCTGACATACTCTCCATCGGAGACACATATATGGCGTGGCGCCATGGCTCCGGCGCCGGATATGTCCTATCCAGCGACAAGAAGTCCCAGCAATATGTCAATGGCACGGAGGCGAACTTTGCCTATTGCGACGGCCATGCGGCGCCCATGCGCCGCGGCCAGGCGCTAAACCTGCAAAACAAAGGCACCGCCGACACGGGCACGACGGTCTTCTTCCGCAACGGGGTCGACTATCTCGACGGCGAGAAAATCAAGTGAGGGGTTTCAAGACAGCCCAGAGGCTTTCCGCACAATGAAAATCAGGCATCTGGCATTTTTCGTCCTGGGCTTCGTCTGCCTTGAGGCGGCCTCTACCAGAGAACTCTCCATCCCCCGCCTTGCAGGAGCGCTCGCCATTGACGGGCGTGGCCAGGACGCGGGATGGCAGGCATTGCCCTGGCATGGGGACTTCACCTTGCTGGACCGCGCGCCGCAGAAGCCGAAGTACACCACCCGCTTCAAGGTGGCCCACGATGACCACCACCTGTATTTTCTTGTGGAATGCCAGAATCCCCCAAGCGGAGCGATGGCGCCCAAGGCGACCGAGCGGGACGGCGCCGTATGGAGGGATGACTGCGTGGAGATTTTCATCGACCCGAATCATGACCGAGACCGCTTCTACCAGCTTGCTTTCAACCGCGCCAATGTGGTTTTCGACAACGAATACACCCAGGGCGGCATCCTCTCCTATTTGCCCTGGAACGCGGAAAAACTGGGCAGCGCCACCGCCGAAACGGAAACGGGCTGGATGCTGGAAGTGGCGCTCCCCATCGTGGAGCTGGGCCTGGAGCAAGAGACGGGCATAATGGGCGTCAACGTCGCACGCTCCATACCGACGGCAAGCACGGAGCACAGCACCTTCGCCCCCATCAACTCCAGTCTGCGTCAGCCCGCGAAGTTCGCAACTGCCCGCCTTGAAAACGCCTCCCTCGCACATTTTGCCTGGAAATTGCGGCCGCCGTATGAGACCAGGCTCATCCGACGCAATGGCAAGTTGCGCTACGAAGGCAAACTGCATCTGGAGAACAGCACTGGCAGGCTGCAATTCGCCACCTTGGAACAGCGCATCACCCATGGCGGACAGGCCAACGCCAACGCGATCATGGATGCCGGAGTCGGCAAGGAATACCAGTTTTCCCTGCCCTGCGACCCGCAGACCGCCACCGAATTCGTCGTGACAATCCGCGACATGCGCAGCAACGAGCGGCTTTTCGCAAGACGCTTCCCATTGTCCGTGCGCTATTCGCCGATTTCCATCACTCTCACCAACCCGCCCTACCGCGACAATATCTATGCCGACATGGAATTGCGCGCGCTGGCGGGCACCGTCGCCATGCTGGACGCGGAATGCGCGGGGCTGCCCATGACCCTGCAACTGGCGGACCAGAACGGGAAGGTTCTGGCAGAGAAGAAGCTTCCCGCCGCAGGCGAATTCACGCTGGAGATCCCCGACTTGGCAATCGGCGCATACACGTTGACGGCGCAAATCGGAGAATGCCGCTGCGCCAAGACCATCCGCCGTCTGGCGAAGCACAAGGGCGAGGTGCGCTTCGATGCACGGCACAACATGTATGTGGACGGCAGGCGCTTCTATCCATACGGATGGTTCTCCTACACGAACCTGGAGGAAGCCCGGAAGGCGGGATACAACATGGAAATCTACTACAACGGCGCCTACCTCCATGGCGACAGTCTGCAAAGGCATTTCGACGACTATTTCAAACACGGCATTCGCACCATCATCTATCCCTACCCCGTCAACAAAATCTACAGCAAGGACAGGATGCGCAGGCCCCTGAGCCGCGAGGAGGCAGAACAGATCCGCTCCCGCATTCGGGAACTCAAGGATCACCCTGGCCTGCTGGGATGGTACATCGGCGACGAACTGGAAAGCGCCCCCGCGCTTCCCGCCCGCGTCAGGGAAATCTATGAAATCTGCAAGGAGGAGGATCCCTATCATCCCGCCGTCATCTTGAACAACAGCGCCGGCGGCTATCTCAAATACGCCGATTGCTCGGATGTCCTCCTGCCTGACATCTACCCGAATTTCCTCGTTGGCGGCGATGCGGGAAAACCCATCACCTGCATCACCCGCTCCCTGGAAATGGCCAGGAACTCTGGCAGCCGCGTCCTCTGGGTCACGCCGCAGGGTTTCAACTACGGCGACTTCGGGCGGGCGGGTCAACGCGGCCCGAACTACACCGAATTGCGCAACATGCACTACCAGTCCGTCCTTGCCGGCGCAAAGGGATTCGTGTGGTATGTCTATTGCGGCACCGAGTGCTATCCTGACATCATGGGGGGCATCGCATTTCTCCGCAGGGAAGCACAGCTGTTGGGCGAGCTCCACGACGCGGCGGGCCTCTTCCGCAAACTGCCGACCGCTTCCCCTGATGTGCTTCTGGCCGCATACGACACGGAAAAACGCCACTACGTGGTGGCCGTCAACGGCACCACCGCCGTCTGCAATGTGGACTTCCCTCTGCATGGCATGGCTTTCCATACAGTAGGGGAGGACGATGCCTTCACGGTCGCCAATGGAAGACTGCATGACCGACTGGACAAATACCAGGTGAAAATATATGTCACGGACAAGGCCCTCGCCCGCTCCTTCCGCGTGTCAGACCACACGCGCCTGATCGCGGAAAGCGCCAAGGCGCTGCACAAAAAGGGCAATATCGCCTACGTGCCGGCCAGCAATGCAAAAATCTCGCTCGACTTCACTCCACGCGGGAAGGGGCGCCCGTCGTGGCATCTTGCGGACGGGTCGGTGTCCCGTCCCATCACGCCGCCGCCGGGCCACAAAGGCGTGCTGACGGTCACCTTTGACTTCCCCAGGCAGCAACGCGCATCCCGTGCGCGGGTATATGGCCCTGGCGTAAAGGGCGCGGTGGTGGAGATCGAGCGGGACGGACAATGGGTCAAGGTGGGCACGGCGACGCCGATTCCCGCCAATGACGTCGTGAATGTGCTTTCACCTAACCTGACTGCCGTGGAGGCCACATGGCCCCTGGCCACCTTCACCAGAATACGTTTTGTCGAATTGGAGGCAAAAGCCATTGGGGAGATCGAAATATATGAATAGATTTTGCCCTTGTCTCCTGTTGCTGGCATTGTCCTTGTGCGGACTTGCCGCGAAGGATAGGCGGTTGCTTTTCCACTGCTCCTTTGACGAAGGGGATTTGAACGGCTTCGCCTGCTCGCCTGGCGACATGCTCAAGCCCAGGACAGGCAAGGCCGACCCGTCACAGGTGGCGCTGGTGGCGGCTGTCCATGGCAAAGGTCTGGAGCTGAAGGAAAAATGCAAGACAAAGTATGTCGTGGGCAACCCTGGCGCGCTGCAGGGGCTCAAGCCGCCCTTTACCATCGCCCTGTGGATGAAGAAGACCGCCGAGGCGCCAAAGCACGGCATTTGGCTTGCCACGATTTCAGACCAGAAGGAACCAGGCGGCTTCGAGTTGTGCTGGTTTTGGAGGCGCGCTGTGTTCCGATGGGGCAAGGGCGAGGATGAGAAGATCAGTTCCCCTGCAGGACTGCTGTTCCTAGACAAGTGGCATCACATCGCAATCGTCCATGACGGCACGACCATCACCCTCTATGTGGACGCCATTGCGGTGGCGCAAAAAAAAGACAACGGCGCATGCAGCCCATTGCCACAAGCCAAGCACAGGAAGTTCCGTCCGACCGTCGGCAACTATCCCTCGAATTTCAACGCCTATCAGCACGTCGGCATGCTTGATGACATCTATGTCTTTGCGACGGCCATGAACGCGGAGGAAATCACCAGCCTGGCCATCGGCCAGCGGATGCGGTAGGTCGTTTTTGCCGCCGCTTTTTCTCCCCCGCCACTTGACAACGACACGTTTCGCGTTAAAGTAGGCGAGGCCCGCGCGGCTTTCGCCCCGCGCACTCAACCGCCCCCGCACACAACACCCGCCCCGCAACAAAGAATCCATGGACATTCCCGACAGCCATCCCTGCGCGTTTCTGCGGCGGCTGCCGTGGCTGCGCGCGGCGACCGCCGCCGCGAGCGGGCTGCTGCTGGCGACCGCCTTCCCGCCGCTTGGCTGGTGGTGGATGGCCTTCGTCGCCATCACGCCGCTCCTGGCCCTGCCCGCGCCCAAGCGGTTCTGGGAACGGCTATTGGACGGCGCGCTCTTCGGCTACGCGTTCTGGGCGGCCTCGCTCCATTGGCTGAATACCGTCGGCTTCGGCGCGGGCTGGCTGCTCGCCGTCTATTGCGCGCTGTATTTCACGCTGTGGTTCCACTTCCACAGCGCGCTCCTGTGGAGCCAGAAGCCCCCGGAGGTCGTCGCCGAGGGCAAATCGCCCGCAAGCCACTTCCCCGGCGCCGGCACCACCCCCCTGTCGCCGATGCGCGCCCTCGCCGTGGTCGCGCTGGACGCGGCGGCCTGGTGCGCCCTAGAATGGGTGCGCGCATGGCTCTTCACCGGCTTCCCGTGGAACCAGCTCGGCGTCGCCTTTGCTGAACAACCCGTCCTGCGCCAGGGCGCCGACCTCGCCGGCCTCTACGGCCTCTCGTTCCTCGCCTGCTTCACCAACGCCGCCCTCGCCGACGCCGTCCAGGCCGCATGCGTCAAGCGCTTCCGCCGCCCCGCCTTCCCCGCCGCACTGGTGCTGCTCGCCGTCGTCGTCGCCTACGGGCACATCCGCCTCCATGCCGCGCGCCCGGCGGCGGGCACCCTCCGCATCCTCGCCGTCCAAGGCAACCTCCCCATCCGCCGCGCGTGGAGCCAGGCGGACTTCGACTTCGGCTGGCAGCGCTACGGCGAGGCCACCCGCGCGGCGCTCAGCGCCACCACGCCGCCGCCCGACTACGTCCTGTGGCCCGAGGGGGCCGTCCCCGCGCCCATCGTCTACACGCCGTATGCGGATCTGCTGCGGGGATTGCTGAAGGAGACGCGCGTGCCGATGCTGATCGGCGCCCTCGACCACCGCGTCAAGCCCGCCGCGCAGATTCCCGGACGCCGGCTTAACGATGCCGACTTCGCGGGCTTCAACTCCGCCTTCCTTCTGACCGCCGAGAGCCCGGTACTCCTCTCGCCCTTCGCCGACCGCGGCGACCACTACGACAAGGTGCACCTGGTGCCCTTTGGCGAGTTCGTGCCTTTCGGCGAGCAGTTCCCGTGGCTCCGCCGCACCATCGGCATGGGCCGCGACCTCACCCCCGGCCGCGACTACCACCTCTTCCACCTCGGCAGCGCCAGGACCGGCGTCAATATCTGCTTCGAGGACGCCTTCCCCGAGATCTCCCGGCGCTTCGCCCGCCAGGGCGCGCAGCTCCTCGTCACCATCACCGACGACGCCTGGTATCTCGACAGCTGCGGCTCCCGCCAGCACCGCAACCACGCCGTCTTCCGCGCCGTCGAGAACCGCCGCCCCCTCCTGCGCTCCGGAAACAACTCCGACACCTGCCTCATCGACGCCAACGGCACCGTCCACGACCCCATCGCCGCCCCCGACGGCTCCCCCTTCACCCACGGCACCCATCTCTACACCGTCCCCTACACCGCCCCCGACGCCCCGCTCACCCTCTACGCCCGCACCGGCAACGCCTTCGCGTGGCTCTCTGCCCTCGCCACCGCCGCCGCGCTCCTATATCTTGCCCGACGCTGGCAAAACCGCAAACAACGCCTCCTCGACGCCGCCCAGGCCGCCGCCAAAGCCTGACCCCGCCCGCAAGCGCCGCAGCCCCATGGTCCTGTGCCGAACCATTCCTGGCCCGGATTCCATCGCCCATTGGCCCGCCGGCTTTTCGCCGGCGGCACACAACCGCCGAAAATCCCACCCCGCGCAGATGCCTGGCGGGTTCTGTGCCGGGCCATTTCTTGGCCAGGATCCCATCGCGAATTGGCCCGCCGGCTTTTCGCCGGCGGCACACAACCGCCCAAAAGCCCACCCCGCGCAGATGCCTGGCGGGTTCTGTGCCGGGCCATTCTTGGCCAGGATCCGGCGGCCTCGCCGTGGCGGCTCGGTGAATGGGCGGCACTCGATTCCGGAGCCTTGGCTGCGCCCTGTGGCGGGCCTGATTGGGCACCGTATGCTCGGCGGACCGCCACGGCGAGGCCGCCGTGGCAACAACTTCGGGCATGAAAATGGCGGCGATTGCCGCCCCGTATGGGGAACCGAGCCGTGCCGAAGAAGCGCGGGCCCGATGTATGGGCGGCGTGTGCCGCGGGGCTTGCCCCGCGGGCCAATGTGCGCTGGC
>JAEEXV010000106.1 GCA_016287975.1 Lentisphaeria bacterium
GATCCTGCCGCGCTGCCGCGGCGTCTGGCTGCGCGACCCCCAGAGCGCCGCCGTCCTCGCCGACCTGGGCTTCCCCGACGCGGGCGTCGCCGCCGACACCGCGTTCCTGCTGCGGCCGTCGACGCATTTCCCCGCCCCCGCCGTCCCGACGCTCGGGCTCTGCATCTCGACCCAGCGCCAGGTGAGGGATCTCGACGGCGTGCGCGCCATGCTCGAAGCCGTGCGCGCCGCGGGCGCGCGGGTGCTCGGCATCCCGATGAACCCGAAGACCGACCGACCGCTCCTGGAGAGCCTCGGCGTCGACTGCATCCGCGGCACCACCCCCCAGGCGGCCATCGACGCCGCCGCGCAGTGCAGCGTCGTCCTCTCCAGCCGGCTGCACCTGCTGATTCTCGCCGCCAACGCGGGCACCCCCGTCCTGGGAATCGCGCGCGGCGCCAAAGTCGCCAACTGGCTCGACAACTTCGGACGCACCGTCGAGGGCGGCTTCGCCGACTGCGACTGGAAGGCCGCCACCCGCCATGTGCTCGCCGCCCTCCAGAACCGCGGCGACTGGGACGACGTCCGCCAGCAGGCATACGCGCGCCTCGAGCAGCGCTTTGAAAATGCGCGACGCGAATTCATCGCCCAGTTAACGCTAATCCCAGGTGTCTGAAAGTCTCAAGGGGCCCCAGGGTCGTGGGTCCCAGGGTCGTGGGTCCCAGGGTCGTGGGTCTGGAGTCCAGGGTTGTGGGCCCAAGTGTCCCAAGGGTCCCGATTGTCTGACGCTCCCGCCAGTTCCCAGTCAAATTCCCAAATTCAGGATTATATTCTCCGCATGACGATGGAACTCTTCACGCAGAACTACCGGGTGAGATACAGCGAGGCGGACCGCAACGGCCGCCTCAAACTGCGCTCGCTTCTCGACTACGCGCAGGACATCGCGGCGCTCCACGCCGCCCGCCTGGGCGCGGGGATGGCGGCGCTGAACGCCGCCAGCAAGTCCTGGGTACTGTCGCGCCTGCGCATCCGCATCGCGCGCTATCCCGAAGTCGGCGAGGCGCTGGAACTGGCGACCTGGCCCTCGGGCATCGACCGCCTCTTCGCGTGCCGCGAAATCCGCTTCCGCGACGCCGCGGGCGCGGAGTTCGCCGCCGCGACCACGCAGTGGCTGGTCATCGACACCCAGTCCGCACGAATCCTCCCGCCGAACCAGGAGTTCCATGCGCTCCCCGACGAATCCGACCGCCTCCCGCCCGCCTTCCCCGAACTCGCCAAGCTGCGCCCCGTCGCCACGCCCGAAGTCCGCCGCTGGCGCATCGGCGAATCCCGCATCGACGTCAACCGACACCTCAACAACGCCGAATATGCGGCGCTCCTGCAGGACGCCCTGGGGCCAGGACGCTATCCCGCCGAACTCCAGATCAACTACCAGAAGGCCATCCCCCCCGAAACCGAGACCGTCCTCTTTGGCGGCCTCGACGAAAACGGCGCCTTCCTCTACACTGGGTGCGCCGACGGCGCGCCCGCCTTCACCGCGGCGGGTTTCCTCCTGCCAGAACCTCCGAACCACTGAATACAGGTAAATATCACCATGGGATTCGAAAAAGGCAACCTCTCCTTCCGCATCTGCGCACTCCCCGACGCCCTCCCCAAGAACGCCCTGGAGCGCCTGCACGCCGACCGCGCCGCCTCGCTCGACCAGACCACCGACGAGCCCTCCTGGGGATGGGTCTCGGGACGCCATCTCCTCGAAAACCAGATCAACGAGGACACCTCCAAGATCGGGCCGTATCTGCACATCTGCCTGCGGCAGGCCGTGCGAAAGGTGCCCGCCTCGCTGCTGAACGCCGAATGCCGCCTCACCGAGCTCGCCGAACTGAAGGCGGGCGGCAAGGACCACCTCGACCGCAAGCGCCGCAAGGCCATCAAGGAGGAGATCCGCGAAAAGCTCCTGCCCACGATGCCGCCCTCCATCTCAGGCTCCTACGTCGCCGTCGACCCCGTCTCGGGCTTCCTCTACACCACCGCCACCAGCGCCAAGCAGCTCGACATCCTCGCGGGATACTTCTCCAAGGCCATGGGCTTCGACCCCGTCCCGATGACCCCCGACAACCTCGCCACCCTCAAATACGAGACCGACCCCGGCGCCCTCCCCGCCGTCAACATCTCCCCCGCCATCGACGACAACACGGGCGCCACCGGCCTCCTCGGCGAGAACTTCCTCACCTGGCTCTGGTTCTTCCAGGAGGAACACCAGGGCATCCTCCCCCCCACCAAACTCGGCGACTTCAGCCTGCTCGTCGACGGCCCACTCACCTTCGTCGCCGAGGGCGGCGGCGCCTTCGAAAGCAGCCTCCGCAAGGGCACCCCCACCATCTCCGCCGAGGCGCGCTCTGCCATGCTCGTCGGCAAGAAACTGCGCTCCGCCAAACTCATCCTCGCCCGCGAAAAAGGCGAGGAATGGAGCTGCACCCTCGACGCCAGCCAGTTCGTCTTCAAGGGCCTCCACCTCCCGGAAGGCGATTCCTTCGACCCCGAGGGCGTCTTCACTGGACGCATGGCCAACCTCGACATCTTCCGCCAGGTCATCTTCGAACTCTTCCACCTCTACTTGACCATCGTCTCCGACCCCGCCAAGCGCGCCGACTACCAGAAGAAGGCCAAGCACTGGGTCCAGGAGCACGAACAGCGGTAGCCCCCCAGAATGACCGCCCCCAACGCCATCCTCGGACTCGGCACCGACATCGTCGAAATCGAACGCCTCCGACAGTCGCTGGAACGCACGGGCGACGCCTTCCTCGCGAAGGTCTACACGGACGCGGAGCGCGCGGCGATGCCGCCGCAGGGGCCGCGGCGGCTGGAGTACCTCGCGGGACGCTGGGCCGCCAAGGAGGCTCTCGCCAAGGCCCTCGGCACTGGAATCACCTCCGAATGCCGCCTCGACGAAATCTCCGTCCGCAACGACCCCGAGAACGGGCGCCCCGAGATGACCCTCGCGGGCGCGGCCGCCGCCACGGCCGCCCGCCTCGGCGTGCGCGCCATCCACCTCTCCATCTCCCACGAGCGCCACTACGCCGTCGCCACCGTCCTCGTCACCGCCTGACGGACTGCGGCGGCGTTCCTCCTCCAGCCTGCCCTCCTCGCCATGAAGCAACTCCTCTGCCTGTTTCTCTCCCTCGCCTGCCTCTCCGCCGCCGAAGAACTGCTGAAGCAGGGCTTCGCGGACATCGCCAAGCCCGTCGCCTGCAAGGTGTCATACGAGAAGCGGGACGGGCGGACGGTCCTGGTCGCGGAGGGGAACTCCTCCGACGCAGACTCGTCTAGGACGAACTCCCGCTATCTGCAGTTCACCCTGAAGTTCAAGCGGCCCGTCTCGCTGGTCGGCAAGTCCCTGCTGATCCAGGCGGACTACGCCGCCCGCGTGGAGGACTCCCATTTCTTCGTGCGCGGCTTCAACGTCGGCGAGCGCAAGACGCCGTGGAGCTTCCATCTGAATCTCGCCCGCCATTTCAGCATCCTCCCCGACCACACCCTCGTCCTCACCACTGGCGCCAGCGGCGCCGCCCGATGGGAGCGCGAACTCCTCGGCGGCAATCCCCCCGACAAGGTCTCCTCCCTCCAGTTCTTCATCAGCACCCGCCAGCCCAACAACCCCATCCGCCTCACCATCCACTCCCTTCGACTGACCAAGGCCATGGACACCAGCAAAGACAGGATCATCGGATTCTCCTCCTTGAAGGAAAACTGGGAAAAGGTTGACAAGCCCGCCCCCCTCCCCGCTGAAACCATCCTCGTCAAGGACGGCGCCGCGCAGTTCGACCTCATCCACCCCGATTCGCCCGCCGGACGCCAGGCCGCCAGGCGCATCGCCGACGCCATCGCCGACGCCTGCCCCGGCGCCAAGCCGCCGCGCCTCATCCCAGGCACCTTGAAGGAGCGCGTGCCCGAGCGCACCGCCATCTTCCTCGGCAACATCTACGACAACCCCGCGATGCTGACCCTCTACGCGCGCCGCGCCATCATCGCCGACAGGAAATGGCCTGGCCGCGGCGGCCACGTCGTCCGCACCGTCTTCGAGCCCTTCCGCCGCGGCGCCGACGCCATCGCCCTCGAAGCCAGCGACGACGCGGGGCTCGCCCAGGTCGCCGACGCCTTCTGCCGCCTCCTCGGCGCCTCCGCCCGCAGGCAGGGAAGCGACCTCTTTCTGCCGCGCCTCTTCGAGCAGAAACTCCCCGACGGCTACGACCCGCCCAAATTCCGCAAGACATACGTCGCCGACGGCCTTGCGAAGGCCCGCCAGATCCTCGCCGAGGGCAAGCACACCAGCCTCGGCGGCCATCTCGCCACCATCGCCAAGAACTATCTCACCTGGCAGAATCCGCTTGACGCCAGACTCTACGTCGAAGTCTGCCGCCTTTATCGGAAGAGCGCCGTCGCCGACCCCAGCAAATACGGCGGCCCCTGGGGCTTCGACAGCGACTTCCCCTCCGTCTACGCCATCGCGGGCTGGGACCTCATCGAACACGACCCCGCCCTCACCGCCGAGGACCGCCTCGAAGCCGAGCGCTGCCTGATCGGCTGGCTGAACCAGGCCATCGCCGCCGAGGCCTCAGGCGGCCTCCAGTTCAACGGCGTCGTCGGAAACCACCTGACCTTCTGCTCCATGGGCACCATGATGGGCGGACTCTACTTCTCCAAAGCCCATCCCGAACTCGCCACCCCCGCGGACTGGCTCGCCATCGCGCGCTACAACTTCCACCGCCAGATCGTCGCGGGAAAGGTCAGCGACGACTGCGACAGCTACCAGTGGCTGACCTGGCACCACTGCGCCGTCTACTCCCTCGCCATGCCCGACGACACCTTCTTCACCTTCCAATGCCCCTCGGGGCGCACCACCGCCAGCCAGGGCGTCTATGTCTGCGGCCACACCATGGACAGCCTCTGGACGCAGGCCCCCTACGGCGACGACGGCGGCTGGGCCTCCTCGGGCTCCGACCTCCCCTTCCTGCGCATGGTCTTCGCCGCCACCCGCGACCCCCTCGCCGAAACCATCCTCGCCCTCAAGACGGAGCGCTGGAAACGCGACGTGCAGCACCCTGGCATCAGCGGATCCAAGCGCACCGACCTCCCTGGCGTCGGCGACTACAACGGAGACTACCGCTCCCGCCCCGAACCCTCCCTCGAAGGCCTCCAGGTCATCCCGCTCGACCCCGTCTACCGAAAGACCCACGTCTCCCCGATGCCCGTCCCGCCCCTCGAACGCTGCTTCGACAAGCTCGCCTTCCGCAAGGCCCTCAAGACAGGCGCATTCTACGCGCTCGTCGACGGCGTCAACAACGGCGGGCACCGCCATGAGGACGCCGCCAGCATCCTCCGCCTCACCCTCCACGACCGCGAATGGCTGATGGAGAACGGATACACCAAGCCCCAGCAGAAATTCCACAACACCCTGCTCTTCCTGGCGGACGGGCAGGCCTTCTCCCTGCCCGACTACGTCGAACTCGTCGACCAGGGCGACACCAAAGACTTCGCCTGGGCGACCGTCCGCGCCAGCGGCTTCGGCCCCGCCGACTGGACGCGGCGCCTCTACTGGCTCAAGGCCGAGGACGCGCTCGTGGTCGTCGACGACCTCAAGGCCCGCAGGGACGCCTTCGCGCAGGTGCGCCAGCGCTGGAACGGCGTCGGCGTCTGCACCGTCCGCAACGACGGCATCCACCTGGTCCAGAAGGGGCCCTCCTTCCGCATCCAGTGCTGGGACAACACGCACCTCACCCGCCAGTCCGACCCCGAGTTCGGCCAGGGCTGGAACAACTATCCCTTCGCCGCCAAGACCGCGCACATCCTCGACCAGAACTTCGAGGGAGCGCTGAAGGCGGGCGCCTCCGTCGTGATGGGCGCCCTCCTCCACGGCAGCGCCGAGGGCGACACCCCGCCCTGGGCCTTCCAGCGCGAGGCCGACGGCTTCACCGTCGACACTGGCAGGCGCCGCTACCGCGTCGCC
>JAEEXV010000107.1 GCA_016287975.1 Lentisphaeria bacterium
GGACGGGTGCAACTTCTGGATGCATTCCTGCGCATGCCAGCACTGCCGCGTAGTCTTCCACCGCGCGACTGGCTGCTATCTGCTGATGAACGAACTCGACCCCTGCTTCAACAACCCCGACTCGGAGTTGTGGCGCCGCTGGGTCAGCTGGCAGGACACCCAGGTCACCGCAGGCTTCATCGCGATGCGCAAGCACCTCGCCCCCATCAACCCCGATGTCGTCTTCCGCAACTACTCGACCCACGGGGGCGCCTTCACCCGCTCCCGCCGCTCCGTCACCCTCGGCTGGGACCTCTTCGACGAGAGCCGCGCCCTCGACTGGGTCGGCACCGAGACCATGACCCGAAACGTCATCCAGACCTCCCGCAGCCTCGTCCCCTTCCGACGCACCCAGAACGTCTTCCACCTCGCCACTGGCATGCCCGTCGACGCCTGGTACTACGTCAACGACTGGCCGTCCTCGTATTTCGCCTGGGGCGTCGCCAACCTGACCTGCCAGACTGGCCTCATGCCCGCCCAGCTCGTCCAGAAGGAGGGCGACCCCGACTACGAGCGCTTCAGCGCAAGGGACGTCAACATGAAGCGCGAGGGCACCACGGCCGTCGCCGAGATCGCCCTGCTCTTCTCCACCGAGAGCCGCGACTGGAACCGCCTCGTCGGCTACCCCCACGAACTCTACGGCATCGCGCAGACCATGGAGCGCCTGCACCTGCCCTACGAGTTCCTCGGCTCCATGAGCCTCGACGAAAAGCATCTCGCCAAATACAAGGCCCTCGTCGTCGCCGCCGCGGGATGCCTCACCGACGAACAGGTCCGTGCCATCCGCGGCTTCGCCGAAAAGGGCGGCGTGGTCTATCTCACCACCGTCGCGGGGTTCTTCGACCAGTACGGCACTTTCCGCAAGGCCTGGCCCTTCGCCGACCTCTTCGGCTTCAGCCCGCGCACCAAGTCGCTCCCCAAGGTCAAGGAGGTCTCCGCGCACGGCCGCACCGTCAAGCTCGCCAAACCGCTCCCCACCTTCCTGCCGCACGGCGCCAAGGGCAATCCGCTGCGCCTCGCCGCCCCCTGCGGCAAGGGGAAGGTCGTCTACTGCGCCCTCCCCATCGCCTCCGAATTCTATGAACTCGAGGCCCGCCACCTGAGCATCTGGAAATACAACCCCGATCCCGCCCTCGAGGCCCTCTACCAGGCCGAACTCGCCGACCTCTTCCGACCATTCCGCCACTGGACCGTCGACGCCCCAGAAAAGGTCTTCACCGCCATCTGGCGCGAACCCGACGGCGCCCTCGTCGTCCATCTCCTCAATGGCCTGGGCGCCTGCATGAAGCCTGGCGACACGCTCGTGCACCCCGCCCCCGTCCCCGCCTTCCCGCCCATTCCGCAGGACATCACCTTCACCATCCCCGCGCCCAAGTGCCGCGAGGCCCTCGCCTACAGCCCCGAATTCGACGGCGCCAGGAAACTCGCCCTCGCCGCCAACCCCGACGGCACCGCCACCGTCACCGTCCCCAAGGGCGCCTTCCTCACATATTTGCTGATCCGCCTGCGCTGACCCACGTCCCCAACGGGCGGCAACATCATGGCCTCGGCTCCCCGATGGGTCTGAAGTCTGGGGGCATTTCCCGGCCCAAGATGGGCCGGCACAGAACGCGGGGTCTCGGGTCTCGGATCTTCGATGGGCCTGGGGTCTGAAGTCTGGGGTCCCCGATGGGTCTGGGGTCTTGGGTCTGGGGTCCCCGAAAGATGGGTCTGGGGTCTGGGGTCTGGGGTCCCCGAAAGATGGGTCTGAAGTCTCGGGTCCCCTCCCTCCATCCCCCCACCGCCGAACGCGTGAGGCCCAGACTTCGGAAAATCTTTGCCAAACGACTTGAAAATAGCATCCGATGCGCTACATTTTAAAAGGGTAATCGTTTAACCAAGCAAAAAAACAGCGCAACGATGTCAGAAGTAGTGACAATAGCGAGCCTGGCTGCGGAGTTGGGCGTGAGTACGGCGACGGTGGCGAAGGCGCTGCATGGCCAGGGGCGCATCAGCGCCGAGATGGTGGCGCGTGTTCGCGCATTGGCGCGGGAGCGCAGATACGTTCCGAACATTTCGGCGCGTTCGCTGCGGACGAACTTGAAGGACGCGGTGGGCTTGCTGATCACAGGCGACATCACCAATCCATGGTACAGCCGTCTGACGAGCGAGTTGGAGGAGCGTTTCGCGCAGCAGGGCCTGACGATGCTGCTGGCGTTAGGCAAGGGAAGCGACGAGCGTGTTCTGCATGCGCAGGAGAATTTTTTCGGGGGTCGGGTGCGCGGCTTGATCTGCGGGCCGATCATCACGCGGCAGCACATGGAGGTGCTGCGTCCGACCCTGGACCGCCAGCTTCCGCTGGTCATTTTCAGCAACCTGGAGGAACTGCCAGTGAACTTCGTCTCCCTGGAGCAGGAGGTCGGCGCCCGGATCATGCTGGAGCACCTGCATGGGCTGGGCCACCGTCGCATCTGCTACCTGGGCAGCCCGAACCGCGACCAGTGGCGCGTCCCACGCACGCGCGCGCTCGGCTATACCGCCTTCATGGAGGGGCGGCGGTTGCCTCCCGACTATCTGGTTCTCCCTGAGCAAAGCCGCCGCGCCGCCTTTGATGGCACCATCCGTATGCTGGGCGAGCGTCCCCGTCAGAAACTCCCCACGGCATTGTTCTGCCACAATGACGACGTGGCGCTGGGGGCGCTGCTGGCATTGCAGCAGGCAGGCATGAAAGTCCCCCAGGAGATTTCCGTGACGGGCTTTGACGACATCGCGGAGGCCAGCCTCTGGCAACCAGGGCTGACCACCATTGGCGGCGTCATGGAGACCATGGCCACGGAACTCGTCAAGGCCCTGGAGGCGTCCGTCCAAGGCGGCCAGCCCCCGTACCAGTCCTTCATCATCCCGAAGTTGATTCTGAGATCCACCACCACATTCCCCAGGAGAGACAAATGAACCATTCCCCCCGCATCACCGATCGGCCCATGCGCCTGGCCTTTACTTTAATTGAACTATTGGTCGTCATCGCGATCATCGCGATTCTGGCGAGCATGCTGCTGCCGGCGCTGAGCAAGGCAAGGGAGAAGGCGCGCACCATTTCGTGCGCGGCGAACCTCAAGCAACTCGGCCTCTACGAGCAGTTCTACGTGGAGGAGTACGACGGCGGGGCGATCCCGACGCTCTACTGGGGAACCTGGAGCTGGAACAACGCCACCACTGGCAGTCCATGCTGGCAGCACATCGTTCAAATCATGTATAAAGTGCCGCTGAAGACCGTGACGTGCCCCAGCCAGCCCATGTCCGCGACCCTGGCCGACAACACCCGCACCCACAACGGCATCGTCTACCACTGCCCCCAACCAGAATACACGAGCAACGATTCGGGCATCGGGCAGATCGACAAGGACACCCATCGGCGCACCAGCCCCGCCGATCCCGCCGACTTCACCAAGCTGATCTACCCCGCGCACAATGGCAAGGCGCTTTCCCAGAAGATCTTCATCGCCGACACGGACCACAACTCCACCTCCTTCAACCGAAACAACATCCACCTGCGCATAGGCACTGTCCGCCATGGCAGCAGAAGCAACGTCCTCTGGGGGGACGGGCATGTGGCCCAGATCACCCCGCCATGGGAAAGCTACTTTGGAAAACTCGAATTGCAGGTCAACCAATAGCGGATAGCCGAAAACGACACGGACCGAAGCCGCGAAACAAACAGAGGAATGCAGGCAAGGATGCGAGGGATTCTCGGTTGGATTGTATTTTCCGCCATGGCCGCATTGGCCTTGGAGCCGATGGCGCGGTGGGACTTCGACATCGGAAAGAACATGGATGCCGAGACTGGAATGGCCGAATTCTCCCGCGCCACGCTGCCAGTCTTCCCTGGCTTGAAATCGTCTGGAACGCAGCCGCTCCAGCTGAAGGCCGATCCCAAGGTCGCGCCAGACCGCCTCTTCGCGCCGTCCCCGCGCGGCATGGCCATGCGCAGCGGCGTCGAGGCGGCAACTGGAAAGGCCTTCGCCGCCAGCGGCAAACTGCAGCAGTGCCTTTCACGGCGCGAAGGCGCCGTCGCCCTTTGGCTTCGTCCCGAGGACTGGGAAGGCAACCAGAAAGGCCCCTTCCGCATTTTCCTGGCCGCCGACGACGGGGGACGCCCCCGCACCAACGAGTTGCTCCTCTACAAGAACGGCTCCAACAACAACCTGATCTTCCTGATCGGCGACAACGCACCAGGGAAATGGTGCAGTGTCCTGCATAGCATCTGGGACTGGAAACGCGGCGAGTGGCATTTCGTCTGCGCCAGCTGGACTCCCGACACGCTGGTGCTCTTCGTCGACGGGAAGGCGACGCAGGCCCCCCGCCCACGTCTGCCCGCGCACGACTACCAGGTCGTGCACCTGGGCAGCCGAGGCTGGAAAAACGAGGGCGGGCTGACGTTGCTGGATGACGTCGCCATTTTCCCAAGGGCGCTTACCAAGGAGGAGATGGAGACCTACTTTGTCCAGACCAGGCCAGTCTCCGATGGACGCACCGCGCCGTTCACGCACCGCCTGGGCCTCCAGACGCCGATGCTGGACGGGGAAATCGGGCGCTTCGAGTACGGCATGCTCTCAAACGCCACCTTCGACATCCACAGCGGGGAGATCTCCAACGCGAGCAGATGGGCGGCCGCCCGCGACGCGACGCATCTCTTCTTCGCCTGCGAGACCGCCGCGCCGTCCCGCCCCGCCTCCATCTCCCGACGGGATGGCAATGTCTGGGAGGACGAAAGCATTGAACTGCATCTCGAATACGGCAGGCGCCATTGGCAGTTTATCCTGAACGCCAACCAGGTGGTCTATGACGCCACGGACAATGCCGCGGGCTGGAACATGAATGGGTTCAGGCAGGCCCAGCGCCTGCACAACGGCCGCTGGACGGTGGAGATGGCGCTGCCGCTGGCCGAACTGGGGATTGCGCCATTCGATGGCGACGGCGTCTATTTCACGCTGTGCCGCAGTACGGGCCAGAGCACGGGGCACACCGCCGCCTCGCCGTTGCTGCGCAAATTCGCGGACCGCGAGAACTTCATCAAACTCGTCTTCGACCGTCAGGCCACTCCCGTGGAGGTGTCGTTCCAGGCGCTGCCAGGAAGCGAGGGGAAACTCGACATGACGGCGGCCCTGCCGCGCGGCCATCGCGCCAGCCTGCATCTGCTGGGGAGCGACGCAAAGGGCAGAAAACTCTACGAGAAGACGCTGGACACTGCCACGCACCCCGTCTGGGAAGCGGCGGGGCTCCACGCGACGGGGCTCGCCAAAGAGGGCGCCCTCGCCTATTCTGTCCTGGAGAACGGGAGCCCCCTGGTCCAGGCCAGCCTCAAATACATCTCGCCAGAAAAGGTCAAGGTGCGCCATCTGCTTGTGCACTCCAAGGAGCAGCAACTGGAAGCCGCGCTCGCCTTCACCCCGCCGCTGCCGCCTGGACTGGTCTTTGCGCAGACCCTCAAGGACAAGCGGGGAAACATCGTCATGCGGCATCTCTCCCCGCTGGACGCACAGAAGGCGAACCAGTTCCAGGGCTCCCTGACGTGGGATCTGGCGGGCCTGCCGCCAGGGGACTATGACTACTATCTCTCCACGCTGGAAGGCGGGCAGGAGAAGCCCCTGCATCACCAGTATTTCCTGAAGCCCGCGCCGCAAATGCCATGGGACGTTTTTCAGGGCGGACTGGAGACCCAGGCACCCGCGCCCTGGCGGGCACCCCAGTGCCGCGGCGCCGTGCTGGAATGCCTGACCCAGCGCTATGACTTTGGCGACCGCCTGCTGCCCCGCCAGATCCACGCCCAGGGCGTGCCGTTGCTGGAATCCCCCGTTTCGCTGCGGATCAACGGCACCGTCCTGGATGTCCAGGGCAGACTGGAGATTCTTCGACAGGATGCCCTGGAGACGCATTTCCGAACCCGCGCGGAAGCCGCTGGGCTGACGCTGGAAGTTCAAGGCGTCCTGGAATACGACGGCTGGCTTCGCCTCGCCCTCTCATTCCGCGGGAAGACGCCTGGGACGCCAGTCGCGTTGAACGACCTGGCGTTGGTCATCCCGATGGCGAGGGACGCCTCGAAACTGGTGTGCCTCTTCCGCCCCGCCGACACTGGGATTCCATCGGGAAAACTGGATCGGACTTGCCATTACGACCTCATGGACCACCCCGTATTCTGGATCGGCGACGCCGACCAGGGACTCTTCTGGGGCGCGGACAGCCTGCGTGGCACGCATCTGAAGAAGACAGACGACATCCTGACCGTCCTCCCCGCGACCAGCACGCACGGGGCGCGCGCCATCGTCAAACTCGTGGACAGTCCCCTCGCGCTCACCCAGGCCCGCACCGTCGAGTTCGGCCTCCAGGCCACCCCCGTGAAGCCGCTGAAACGCCTGCCCAGGCCCTACATGCTCCGCGGCGGCAACACCTACTCCCTGGGCGACTTCTTCCGCATCTTCAACTACTACAACCCAGCCTACTCGGACCGCCCGCAGGCCAGGCGCCAGCGCGAGGCCGCCGACCGCCGCGGCAACGCCATCTACGCCTTCTACGCCTGCATCTACGGAGTCTCCCCGTTCTGCCCTGAATGGCCCTGGCACTGCGAACAGTGGATCAGTTCCCCGCCTGGTCCAGGCTCTTTCAAGCAGGACTTCCCAGCCAACGACGAAAAGGCGCGAGACCTCGGACTGTGGACCTTCGCCTGCGTCGCCAATCCCCAGTTCCTGAACTGGCAACTCTACTGGCTGGGCGACTTCATCCACGATCGGGAGGTCGGCGTGCGTGACCTCTACTTCGACATGGCCTATCCCCGTCCATGCGACAACCTCCACCACGGCTGCGGCTGGCGCGACGACTTCGGCGTCCTGCGCAAGACCTACCCCATCAACGCCAACCGCACCTTCACCAAGCGCATCCGCAAGATGCTGCGCGACAAGGACCCCGCCAGCGTCCTCATGTACCATCCATCTGGGGAGCCGCTGCCGCCCATCTACGGGCTGGTGGACTTCACCATCGACGGCGAAATCCATGTCCTCGACGTCGCCCGAGCCGAGAACTACTTCGACATCTTCACCCCAGAACTCATGCAGAGCTGCTACATCGGCGCGAAAAGCGGAACCAACGCGGCATACATATCGCAGTTGAACCGCGCGGCGCAGTTGTTCAACCCCGCGCGCAGCGAATACTGGCGACGCAAGGTCAAGGCCCCCGCCGCGCTCCGCGCCGTCCGCCATTTCCTGGGCTACTGCCTGCTGCACGACATTCGGCCGCAGGCTGGCGCCTGCATCTACAACGAGGGGGAAGCCCTGGAGAAGCAACTCTACGGCCTGGGCTATGGCCGCGGCGACTTCGCCTTCCATCCCTACTGGCGGAAGGGATGCCCCGTCGCCAGCACCGCGCCAGTGCTCCTCTCCGCCTACGCCTTCCCCAACGGCAAGACCCTGGCCGTGGCGGTCAACGACTCTAAAAACGAGGCGGTGCAGGTCACCATCACTCTCGTCAACCAGGCTGGCCTGCGCCGAGTCTATGATCTGGAAAACGGCCAGGACCTCGCCTCCCCCGTCAGCATCCCGCCCAAGGGGTTTCGGCTCGTGGTCTTCGACTGCGGCGCCAAATGACCCTCCCTGCCGCCCCCCATGCACCCCATCGCCTCCGAAAAAGTCGTCTTCGCCTCGCCGTCCCCCGCCGACGTTTTCTGTTTCAGCCCCGACATCCTGGCCCTGCCTTCTGGCCGCCTGCTGGCCAGCCTGGACCTGGGCGGTCCAGGCATCGTCCGCCTCCCTGGCCCGCGCAGCGACTGGGGGGACTGGGGGCTGGGGAACCAATGCCGCGTGCTCGCCTCGGACGACGGAGGGGGCAACTGGCGGGAACTGGCGCGGCTGCCCCTCCTCCACGCCCGATTGATCCGCGACGGAAGCCGGCTCTACCTTCTGGGGCACGTGAAAGGCATCGTCATCGCCGCCAGCGAGGATGGCGGGGAACACTGGAGCGAAGTCAAGAATCTCGGCTTCCCTGGGGAATGGCATCAAGGCGTCGGCGCCTGCCACCGCGAAAACGGCTTCCTGTACCTGACCATGGAGCCCCGCACTGGCGACTTCTGGCCAGACGTCGCCCTGGCCGTGCTCCGCGCGCGCCTGGGCAGCGACCTGCTGGATC
Source organism: Lentisphaeria bacterium (assembly GCA_016287975.1). The sequence goes on from JAEEXV010000107.1 coordinate 8,191, forward strand.
CAGGCAACTGGCTCGTCTCCAACACCCTCCCATATCCCGCGGAACTGCCTTCCACCCTGGGCATCCCCTTCTACCATGCTGGCTTCCTGCTGCCTGAACAGCAGCGGCGCTACTGCGGCCCTCCAGGCTTCCTGGAATCCCATGTGGTCAAGATCCACGACCGCAGTCACAACCTGTTCGAGGACAACACCGTCCACATCTGGATGCGCCAGCACACGGGCATGACCAACATCGCCGCCATCGCCCGCTGCCACGACCTGGGCGACAGCCTCGTCCTGGAACTGGTGAAGACGCCGGCAGGCGCACCGATGCTCCATGTGCCATGCCCTGGCGGGCACATGAAGTTCCACCTCGTCTTCGATGCCGCCTCGCAGTTGTACTGGCTGGCCTCCACCCAGTCCACCGACAGCATGACCCGACCCGACCTCCTGCCCGACGACCGCTTCGGGCTGCCCGACAACGAACGGCACCGCCTCGCCCTATACTTCTCCCGCAATCTCTTCGACTGGTGCTTCGCAGGCATGATCGCCATCGGACGCACCCCCAAGTGCGCGCGGCATTATGCCTCCATGGCGATCTGCGGCGAGGATTTGCTCGTCATCGCCCGCTCAGGGGACGAAAATGCCGTCAGCGCGCACAATGGCAATCTCATCACCCTCCACCGCATCCCGCATTTCCGCAGCCTGGTCTATTAGGTCCAACGTCATGAAAAAACTGCAAGGAATCGTCCCGCCCGTCATCACTCCGCTCACGGAAAAAGGCGACATCGACCAAGTTGGCCTGGCGAAACTGCTGAAACACCTCAAGGACGGCGGCGTGCATGGTCTCTTCATCCTCGGCACCACAGGCGAGGGACCAGCCCTGGGCATGGAACGCCAGAAGCGGATGATCCAGGAAACTCTGCGCCTCAACGACGGTGCCCTGCCAGTGCTGGTCGGCATCTCCGCCGCCGCGCTCGAAGACTCCTTCGCCCTCGCCGATTTCGCCTGGCGGCAAGGCGCCGACGCACTGGTCTGCGCACCGCCATGCTATTTCCAGCCAGGCGAGGACGAACTCATGGACTACTACCGCACCGTGTCCGCAAACGTCCGCCTCCCGCTTTTCCTCTACAACATGCCCTCCATGACCAAGGTGCTGATGAAGCCCGCGCTGGTGCTTCGGCTGGCGGAACTGCCCAATGTCAGGGGCTACAAGGACAGCTCTGGAAACATGTGCGACCTCCATGAAGTCCTGCTGGGGCTGAAGGGACGCGACGACTTCTCCGTCTTCGTGGGCCCCGAGGAACTCCTCGCCGAGGCCGTCCTCTTCGGAGCGGACGGCGGGGTGGCGGGCGGCGCCAACCTCAATCCCGAGTTGTTCGTGGCGATGTACAACGCCGCCAGGGCCGCCGATGTCCCGAACATGCGGCGTCTGCAGCGCGACATCTACAGCCAGCGGCGTCTCTACTCCATCGGGCGATACCAGTCCAGCATCATCAAAGGAATCAAAAGCGCCCTCTCCCTCAAGGGTATCTGCCAGGACACGATGGCCATGCCGTTCCACCATTTCCTGTCGCCTGAGCGCACCAAGGTGGACCGCGTGCTGCGGCAACTCCCCGCCGCTGGGGACGGCGAGGCCCCCGCCGACGCCGCATCCAGATCCGACGGACGTGTCTTCCCTGTCGGCCAGGTGGACGGCATTCCCTATTTCATGCCGCCAGTCGGCTTCGACGAGGGGCGCGAGCTTCGCCGTCTCCACGCCATGCACGACGCCAACGCCGACGACCTCGCCGCCGTGCAGGGGCTTCCCATGCGAATCACCGCCTCCTTCATCTACGCGCATCCCGCAGACTACCACGGACGGCCCATGCTCCACGCCGCCGTCCAGGAGTGGCGCGATGTCTTTCGGCGCTTTCGGGCCTTGCACATGGATACGGTGATCTTCCAGTCCGCGCTCTGGCGTGAACTCGGCGACTGCTACTATCAGTCCAGCCGTTTTGCCCGCGAACTCCAATGCCATGGCGTCATCGAGTGCATGCTGGAGGCGGCCGCCGCGGAGGGGCTTCACGTCTTCCTCGGAGGCTATGGCTCCGTCGCAGGCTGGAAGGACCGCCTTTCGCCAGCCGAACTGCAAAGCGAGATCAACGAGCATCGGGCCTGCTTCGGCGAACTGGTTCGGCTCGGCCGTTTCGACGGCATGTACTTCCCCGCTGAAACCGCCTTCGAGGGAAGGCGCCGCCCCGAACTGGAACAGCGCATGCGCACGCTCTACACCGCATTCGCGGACATGGTGAAGGAACAGGACGGGCGCCTCCGCGTCATCGCCTCCCCCGCCACCTTCCACCGCCCCGCGCAAAACGACGCCTTCCAGGACTTCTGGAACACCGTCCTCGACGGCAGTGGCATCGACATTCTCATGCCCCAGGACTGCATTGGAAACGGCATCGCCCGCATCCGCGAGATGCCCGCGATCTGGCAAGCCTGGAAGGCCATCGCAAGCCACCATGGCCTCGACCTTTGGAGCCACACCGAAATCTTCGAGCGCCGCGGCTACACCCCCGAATGCAACCTTTTCCCAGCCGCGCCCGCCCGTGTCGCCGCCCAGCTCGCACAGGTCGCGCCGTTCGTGCAGAAGGCGTGCTGTTGGGAGGCCCTCCATTTCGCCGATCCAGATGCAAGCCCCGAGGCCGCCCGCCTCATGCAATTCCTCCAGTCGCTTTGAGCGGCCCAAGAATGGGCCGCCACAGAACGCGGGGTCTCGGGTCTCGGGTCTTCGATGGGTCTGGGGTCTGAAGTCTGGGGTCCCAGAAAGATGGGTCTGGGGTCTGGGGTCCCAGAAAGATGGGTCTGAGGTCTGGGGTCCCGTAAGATGGGTCTGGGCTCTACATCGTCACCTTGACGATGCGCGCGAAGGGAACCGTCGCCTCCCGTGAACGCTCCCCGACCCACAGCCTGGCCCGTTCCATCGGGGCGGAGAACTGCTGCAGGGTGGCCTGCACGCCCTGCGGCGTGGACTGCAGATCCAGCAGGCGCACCCGAGGATTGTCGATCCTGAACAGCGATCCCCGCGATGGCAGCGTCCCTGGATGGCGGTCGCAGATCAGGACGAGCGGGGGCGTCTCCAGGTCATCCGCCGCCTCGGCAGCCTCGGACGCCTCCGCCAGGATGAAAATGCGGCAAAGATGTTCGCCCAGGTCGCAGGCGGGGCGTTCGGGGCAGTCCGTCGCGGGATGCTCTGCGTCGGTCGCATATTTCGAGCCGCGAACCAGGGTGACGGCAAAGCAGTCCCCGTAGTTTCCGAAACAACTGGCATGGTCGGTGGCGATGCCGACCTGGCGTCCGCCGCCCTTCCAGACCAGGTGGCGGCCACCAGGCACGTCGCCCGTCTCCTGCCGTTCCAGTTCGCCGCCGAGGACGGCGTAGCGCACCGCCTCGGCGGGGGCCGTGACTATCCGCAGGCGTGTCCCCGCCTCGTTCCAGACCACCCGAAACGCGCACTCCACCCGCAGACTGTCGCGTCGCAGGGAAATCCGCGCCGTGGCAGTCGAGCGCGCCCCCGCGAACTCCGCAAAGAGCGTGGCCCGCAGGGGGCCGCCCTCCAGCAATTCGACCCGCCCGATCCGCCAGCGCTCCAGCGTCTCCTGGCAGAGATAGCCCTCGGGGCGCTCCTTCTGATCCCCCCAGGAGCCCCAGGTGTCGCGGCAGCACTCCAGGGCCAGCCCCGCGCCGCCGAAGAGTTCAGTGCCGTCCCGCAGGATTCTGATGGCGTCGTGCGCGCGGTCGATTTCCACCGCCAGCCGGCCATTGGACAGGGTCTCGCCCTGCCCGACGGCGGTGCCTGCGGACGGCGCCACCGCCTTGGCCTGCGGCGCATAGCCCAGCGTGAAGCGCCGCCATCCGCCAGGGGGGAGCGTCGTCTCGAAGAGCACGCGCTGGCGCCAGGGAAGACTCAGGAAACTGTTGTGCTCGTGGTCGATGCGCTGGAACGGGAGCGGCGTCCCTGCCTCGTTCCGCAGTTCAACGGGGATTTCCTGCACCCGCCCCTCGTACTCCCAGACGGGGCGGCTGTCCAGGCTTGCCTCCAGTTCCAGCGCGCCGCTCCACGGATAGGGATGCGGGTTGAAGACCAGCGCAGGCACGGCGGCGGGCAGGTCGGGGGCCTGCGGCGTCGGCACCTGCGTGTCGATGCGGCACGCGAGCGCGGCGCAGGCCTGGAACTCCATCCGCCGTGCGTCGCTCAGGATCCCCCGCAGCCAATCCACCTGCTCGACGCTGGCCCGCTCGATGCTGGTGCCTGGAAGGATGTCGTGGAAGCAATTGAAGAGGAGGCCGCGCCACTGCCGCGAAAAGTCCTGGGGCTGCACGCCCATGCCGACGGATATGGCCGTGTCCAAGATGGATGCGCGCTTCAGCCCCCCCTCCGCGTCGCGATAGGCGGACTTGGTCTTCAGGCAGCTCCCGTAGCATCCGCGCATCAGGAAATTCAGTTCGTCCCCGAGAACTGGAACCAGTTCCCGCCCGCGCCTGGCGATCTCCGCCTCCGCCGCCTGGAAGAAGCCGTGCAAGGTCGAATAGACGACCTCCACCTCGGGATGCGCAAGGCGCCAGGCCGCGATCTCGTCGATATGGCGCTGGGTCGGACCGCCGCCGTGGTCCCCCAGCCCGATGAACACGGCGACATTCTCCAGATTCCAGCCAGCGGACTGCTCCAGCGCTTCGTCCAGCCGCTCGCACACCTGGGCCCGTTCGCTGGCATACCAGCCCACTGGAATCCGATAGCACAGCACCTCGCCGCCGCCCTGGCCGCGCCAGAAGAACAGCGGCTTCGGCAACGGGCGAAACCACGCCTCTGGACGGTTGAAGGCATAATAACGGATGCCCGCCTCCGCGAAGATCTCGACCAGCCCCAGGCTGTGCCCGAAGCAGTCCGCGGACCACCCCGCGCGGACCTCGACCCCGTAGCGCTCCCGAAAATGCCGCAGCCCCGTCTCCAGTTGTCGGACATACGTCGCCGTCCCGGGAAGATTGCCGTCGCTCTGCACGTATGTCCCCCCCACCACATCCCAACGCCCCGCCGCGATGAGCCTGCGGATCTCTGGCACCAGTTCCGGAGCGTATGCCTCGACCTGCTCGTAAGCCCACGCCTCCCCGCGGATGAAGGTCAGCTCTGGATTCCGCCCCATCAACTCGACCATGCAACGGCAGGTGGAGACCGCCTCCAGCGCCCCCTCGCGGCAATCCCACAGCCAGACTGGATCTATGTGGGCATTCGGCAAAAGATGCAGGGTGGTCCTCTTCATCGTATCCTCCTCGGGCAACAACGCGAAAATCACGCTGCCGCCAATTTAAAAAAACACTTTTGCAAAATATAATGTGTATATGTGTTTCTTTCAAGCCTGAAATGGGAAATTAAGCCATCGGCGCAATGGAAACGACAGGACCCCAGACTTCAGACCCCAGACCCCAGACCCCAGACCCCAGACCCCAGACCCCAGACCCCAGACCCCAGACCCCAGACCCCAGACCCCAGACCCCAGACTTCAGACCCCAGACTTCAGAC
>JAEEXV010000108.1 GCA_016287975.1 Lentisphaeria bacterium
ATTTGTCCTTGTTCATTGCAGCCTCCGTCCTGGCTGCAAAGATACTCGTTCAAATCGGTACGCACGAAAATCACTACGTAATCCTTTGATTTTTAGTTAGATTCAACCTCCTGTCTTTGTTTTTTGTGGGACACTAGTGACAACTGATAGTTGTTTCCATGCTCTTTCCCCCATGTGGGCAGTTTCATCGTAATGCCGTCCAGCCGTCATATCGGATGGTCGGCATTACGATGGGCAGTGGTCGGCATGGGGATTGAACGTCGTCATAACACTGCAATCAAAGGAAAAGCGCAATGAGTTTGAAATCATACTACTACGAAATATTCAGCAAGGAAGTCAGGCGTCTGCCTCTGAAAGATGAGATCTATGGAGCGACGCGTTTCTTTGGAGGGACCTCCACTTCTTTTCCATGGGAAGATGTCGAGGAGAATGTGGCGGCGGTGAATCCGACCTCGAACGAGTTGTTCATTGCCTCTCTTTTTACCTGCGTCTCAATTGATATGCTTCTTCACCATGAGTTTTGCCTTGTAAAGCGGAATCAGTCGCTGTATCAAGGGTGGGACGCAATGGCACAATACCCTAAGTTCGGAATGACTTGCATGGGAGCGGGGTGGAGCCGCAACCCATTGTTTATCCTGAAATGCGCGGAAAGTAAGCAAGTCATATCCGCTGAGAAGATGCTGCCCATCATGCCTGAAATCACCAAACTCATCCAGGAGGAACTACAGGAAGCCTTGGATCGGTTTTTCCCAGGTCAATGTTCTGCATTGAACTTGCTGGGCAAATGGTGCCAAGTCGACCCGACCTTCGGGGATGCCAATACGGATTGCGCTACGACAGTCGCATTCAGGGCGCAGTTGCGCGAAAGTCTGCAGAATAACGCATAAGTCCAAAACGCCGCCTCCTTCATGTCGACTGGATGGAGAGAGATGGAGGGGGCGGCGATAATCGAGCACGCAGAAGCGGAATCGGGGTGCTTGATAGACTTCCATAGGGAGGCCAGACCCATCTTTCGGGGGCCCCACACTTCAGACCCATCGGGGACCCCAGGCGCTGGCGTTCTGTGGCGGCCCATTCTTGGGCCGCGATTTGACTTGGGGCGGCGGGGGCTTCGTCAGCTGGCGAGGATCATGGCATAGTCGTGGAGGTGTTCGAGGGGGAGTGCGATGGCGGAATAGCCAGTGGCGGGGTCGTGCGCGACGGCCAGGGTGATTTCGGGCGCGTCGACGAAGTGCAGGATGGCACGGGATAGGGGGCGGCGGAATCTGAGCGCCGCAGTGCCGTGAAGGCGGGGCCAGGGAAGCGGGTCGCCTCGGCGGATGGTGGCGCCCTGCGGCAGGTCGATGGTGCCCGCGAAGTTGGCGAGGTGGACGACGACGCCCTCGCCAGGACGCTCGGCGGCATGGCAGAGTACGAGATCGGGCAGGCCGTCGGCCTGGAAGGCGGGGGCGGGGTTCTGGGCGGCGAGGAGGGCGGTGAGACGGTCGGTGGCGGGCTTGATGGCGAAGTATCTGCCTGGAGACTTGGCGGTGTCCATGCCGCGCTTGAGCCCAGAGGAAAAGACGGCGTCGTAGGCGTAGGGCGGTTCCTGGGCGGAGAAGAGCCAGTGGCGGTCGGCGAGGATGTCGCGCCAATGCTGCGGATCGCCAGGGCGCGCGAAGAGGTCGCCGACGGCGATGAACTTGCCGCGTCCGCAGGGGAATTCGCGGAAGCCGTCCTCGGGCAGGTCGGCATGGCTCCAGCACCACTGGGCGCGGTATTCGACGTCGGTGCGGAAGGTGCCGTCGGGGCGCTGGTCGCCGCATTTTCCCGTGACGATGACGGTGCGCCCGTCGCGCGCGGCATCCCTGACCTTGGCGACTTCGGCGTCGGACATCATGCGGATGTCGACCAGGAGGAGCACGTGGCATTGCGGCGGGATCGCGGGGGCCTTGGCGTTGACGAGGCGGTAGGGGACGTTGGCGATGACGAGCGCCTGCATCCAGGGGAAGAGGCGTCCTGCCTCGTAGCCGACGCCGTAGTCCCTGGAGTCGGTGCTGAAGTACACGCCGAGTGCATCAAGGGGGTTGGCGTGGAAGCACCAGTCGGCGTGCTTCCGCTCGAAGGCGCGGAGGGCGGTTTCATCGGGGCCGGGGCCGCCGACGACGGTATTGGTGAAGAGGCTTCCAGTGAGGCGGGCCATGGAGAAGGAGACCATGAGGTCGGAGGCGGTCTTGGCGTAGTTCATCAGCATGGGCGGGATGCCGCGGTCCCGCGCCTGCATGACGGTGTACTTGTGGTTGGCCATCCAGTATGGCCAGTTGTAGCGGAAGGTGCCTGCCTTGGTGCATTCGATGAAGAACCAGTCGAGGGCGGGGAGCTCCTCGACGTGGGTGCTCGCCCAGTCGCGCACGAGGAACGCGGAGCAGTAGTTGGGACGGAGCATCTTGAGACCGAGGCGCTCATAGTGTTCCTTGACGAGGACGTGGAAGTCGTGGGTGGACTCGGAACGGAAGCGCAGGTGGTCGGCGCCGCCAGGGGCGTCGAGGCGTCGGAAGAAGGCGCCCCATTGCCCTGGGCCAGGCAGTTCGCGGTGATATCGCTCGGCGAACTTCTGGCGGCAGAAGGAGCAGTTGCAGGACTGGCCGTAATACTGGACGTCGTCGGTCATGATGCCGTCGACGCCTGTGGCGTAGACGGATTCAAGGTATGCGAGGTATTCGCGGCGGTAGTCGGGGTTGTTGTAGCAGTGCGCGTAGCCGCCGTAGTTGGTGACGACGGGGTTCCAGTCGCCGTCGAGCTGGATGCGGGGGAGGGAGGGAAGGCATGGATCAAGGAGGTAGTCGACGATTCCCTCGTAGTTCTTTGGATCCATGTGGTTGGCCTCGAAATTCCGATAGAGGCGCTGGATCCCCTGCGGGGTGTCGGGATGCGCGAGAAGGGTGGCGGAGTGGTGGTCGATGACCTTCATGCCGCGCTTGTGGGCGGAGCGGACGATGGCGGCGAGGCCCGCATTGATAGTCTTCCACCAGGGGCGGAAATTCCAGCGGCTGTGGTTGCCGAAGATGATCAGATGGGTGAGTCCCTGGCGGAATGCGGCCTCGACGCGGGCGTCGGTGCGGTCGTATGCCTCGTGGAAGAGTTCGAAGTCGTCGAGCCAGAACCAGGTGAAACGGGCTTGGAAGGGATCGGTTGACATGGCGGTAAGCGGTTGGTGCGGCATTGCCGCGCGCGCGACGAGGGCGGCACCAGGCCAAGAATGGCCCGGCACGGAACGCCGCCGCGCGCGGGGGGCGCACGCGGCTATTTCAGCAGCTTCTTGAGTTTGACGACCTTGGGCGGGTCGGGGAGAAGGAGGTTGCAGATGGGGAGATCGATGGGTTCGCCGACGGCCTGGGCCTGGGCGGCGAAGAAGTCGCGCCAGGCGCCTGGGTTGACGGCGGCGTCTGAACCCGCGAAGGGCTGGACGGCGAAATAGACGACCTTTCCCTTGCCGATTGCGCGCTCCAGGGCGGCGGGGGTGCCGTCGGCGTAGGCCATGAGGACCTTGGCGCCCTTGGCCTGGATGGAGTAGCTGGCGAAGCGGCTGCCAGGGAGGGCGGGGGCGTTGGCGATCATGGCGGCGGGGAGCGTTTTCCCGTTCCAGGCGAGGCTGCTGTTGGCGCTGGTCTTGACGGGGAGGTCGGCCGCCTGTCCAGTGAGTTTCGCGCGGTCGGCGTTGAGGGAGCCGTCGAGGTTCTGGCGGAGGAAGTTCGGGTCGAAGGCGACAATGGTTCCGCCCTGCTCGACCCACTTCACGAGGCGGGCGGAGAGCTTCGGGGTGGTGTATCCCATGGCTGGGACGTAGAGGAGGCGGTAGTCGTCGAGGTTCACGTCGCCCTGTTCCAGAGTGGTGTCGGAGATGAAGCGGAAGTTGGAGCCGAGGTGTTCCTCCAGGATGGAGTAGACGGTGTAGGTGGCGTGGAGCACGCGGTCGGCGGCGGCCCATTTGTCGTAGTTCGAATACCAGACGAGGGTCCTGGTGTCCTGCGGGAGTCTCACGCGGTCCATCTTGCGGAGCATCGCGGAGAGTTCAAGCATGCCTGCATAGTCGTCGAAGATGGTGTGGACGGCGTGGGAGGTGTACCACATGAAGTGGACGGCGCCGTTCTTGATGGCCTGCGAGGCCCATTCGCGCATGGCGGGAAGGTCGCCGTGCCCGCCGTGGTAGACGAAGCACTGCGGCATGGCCATGAGTTTGGCGGAGGGGACCAGGTCGCGGAGGACGCGGCAGGAGAAGCCGACGTGGTAGAGGGCGCGCGCCATGCCGAAGTGCGCGTTGGTGCTGGTGGGGTAGGGGTCGGTGGAGATGAGTTCGGCGAGGCCGTTCATGACGGCGGCGTCGAGGATGCTCTGCCCCGAGCAGTTGTTGTCGTCGAGGAGCATGACGGGGACGCCAGGGAAGACTTCCTTGCAGGCCGTCTGGAGGCGGGCGAGGCAGGTCTTGAGTCGGCGGTTCCACCAGCGGTAGAAGGCGATGCGCGCGAAGGGCAGGTCGGCTTCTGGGGTTCCTGGGATGAAGGGGACGCCGTATTTGCCGAAGCCATATTCGCGCTTGACGAGTTCAGAGACCTTTGCGATGGCGTCGGCGCCAGACTTGTTGATGGTGGGGTCGTAGGCGTATTTGACCTGGTTGGTGGGTTCGTCGAGGCCCATGGAGAATTTGATGGTCTCCTTCATGAGGGCGTAGTTGGGGTCTTTGGCGCGGGAGCGGATGAACTTTTCGACTTCGGCGACGAAATGGGGGTCGGTGGCGTCGCAGGCGTTTGAGGACTGGGGATTGATGAACTGCGCGCCTGCCTTGCGGGCGGCGACGCGGAGGGAACTGTTGGAGATGCTGAAGGGGTATTTGACGCCCTGTTCGCGGGTGCGCCTGGTCATGCGCTCCTTCCCGTGGTTCATGCACCATGGCCAGGCGGGGCCGCCGATGCCCGCGGCGGCCCAGGCGCGGAGCAGTTCGTCCTGCCAGGCGCTGAACTGCTCGTCGGAGGTGCGTGCCATGAGCGGTGCGGGGTATTCCTTGCGGAGGAGGCCGTGGGCCCAGAGGTCCATCTGGTAGTTTCCAGGGACGCCCTTGTCAAGGAGGCTTTCGAACTGCGGATTCTTGCGCGGGATGGCGTAGGAGAGGGTGTCGGCGGTGCGGGCGCGGGCGATGGTGAGCTTGCCGCCGTCGAGTTGGAGGCGGCCGTATTTGCCCAGGTCATGGCGGTTGCCGCGGTAGGCGTTCCAGTGCGGGAACTCACGCGCGCCAGGGTAGTCGCAGGCGGGGTTGATTCGGAGTTCGGCCGCCTGGGACGGGTCGATCCCGAAGAGTTTCCAGGGCAGGAAGAAGCGGGTTTCGAAGCCGTCGGAGGTGATCTTCGCGGCGCCCTTCCATTCGCCGTCCCACTTGGCGTCGCTGCGCCAGGGATCCCCTGGGACGCGCTGGTGGAGCCTGGCGTCGAAGAGGGCGCCTGCGGCATTGACGATGAAATGCCATCCTGTCCCCTGCTTTTCGTTGAAGACGAGGATTTCATTGGCGTCGTCGTTCCAGAGGGCGCCGTCCCGTCTGGTGGCCTGCTTCTTGACTTTGGCGGGATCGGTGTAGTTGCGGAAGAGGAAATAGAGGCCGTTGGCGTCGGCGGCGACCTGCATGGAGGCTGGGGTGGCGGCGTCCTTGCCGTGGCTGTAGAAACCGTATTGGAGGTCGCGTGGGTTCCAGGCGGGGGAGGTGGCGGGGGCGTTGAAGTCGACGGTCTTCGCGACGGGGACGGAAACGGTGTCGGGGGTGTAGACGAGTGTCAGGTTGTCGATGAGGATGTCGGCGCCCGCGCCGACGGCGCCGAGCGCGAACTGGATGGCGTGGGTCTTGTCGGGGATGGTGAAGACGCGGTGGTAGGTGGTCCATTCGGTGGCGGGGGGCGGTTCGTCGCCGATGCGTCCCGCGGAGCCGTTGCGCTTGCCTTCGAGGTTGCAATTGAGGGTGACGGAGAGTTTGGCGTCGCTGGCCTTGGCGAACTTGTAGTCGAACTTGACCATCATGGTGCCAGGGCCGTCGGGGGTGAGGCGGGAGGAGCAATAGGCGGTGACCCTGCCTTTGGTGGGGGCCATGCGCACGGCGTTGCCTGTGCGGCCAGGGACGAGGGTCACGTCGGCGGCCTGGCTGCGCGGATAGGGGGTGAGGCGCAGCGCCTTGTCGAAGTCGTAGGCCAGCATCCAGCGCGGCCTGGTGGCGGGGGCGGCGAGGGCGAGGGCGGCCATGGCCATCCAGAGGGCCGTGAAGAGGATGTTGCGGGTCATGGGGGCTCCTGTTCGTTATCGGCGTTCGCGGGGGGTTAGATTCTGCAGCGGGCAGATCCAGCCGTAGGAGGCGGCGTTGTTGTAGTTCGGAATGGGTTTTGCGCTGAAGACGTTTCCCGCGACGGCGAGGATGTTGATGTGTCCTGCGTGGCGGGTGCCGTCGTTGATGTGCCCTGCGGTGGCTTTGATCATGAGGTAGCAGTTGGCCATCATGTTGGCGCCGATGATGTTGTCGTTGCTGTTGTCGGTGAAGAGCCAGGCGTCGGAGAGGGTGCGGGCGCGTCCTTCGTTGTAGGCGCTGTTGTAGGAGCAGGAGGCCAGCTCGGTCTGGAGTTTGGGGACGGTGTAGTAGAGTTTCCAGCTTTCGTCGTCAACGGACGGGCGGCTGTACCAGCCGTTGATGACGTAGGAGAGGCGCTTCTGGTATCCTGCGTCGGCGTATCCAGTCATGAGGCCTGCGGGGCAGGCGAAGTGCTTGACGCCAGTCTTGTTGAATGCGTTGAGGTCGGAGGCGGCGCCTTTGTAGTGGAAGTTCAGATAGGGCGCGAGCAGATAGACGTAGATGGCGGAGCCCTCGGTGCGGTTGGATCCCGTGTAGCCGTCGTTGGCGGGGATGATGTGGTCGTCGTGGTCGTTGGTGTACATGTTGGCGGCGAGGCCGATTTGCTTGAGTTTGCCGACGCAGGCGATGGACTTGGCCTTGGCGCGGGCCTTGCCCAGGGCGGGGAGCAGCATGCTGGCGAGGATGGCGATGATGGCGATGACCACGAGGAGCTCGATGAGCGTGAAGCGGCGGGTGAGCATGGCGTTTCTCCTATGAATGGGGGGATTGGTGAAGGCGAAAAGGTGCTTTCAGGGAAGGCTTGCGGCGGCGCGCGCGGGCGCCAGGGGGCAGACGCGGTTTCGCGGGGGTGTACTGGTGCGCGACCAGTCGGCGAGGATGTGGACGGCTTCGGAGGCGAGGGCGGCAACGGGCTGTTCGAGGAAGAGCAGTCCAGGGGGGAGCCGATAGTCGAGCAGTCCAGTGCAGTCGTAGAAGACGATGTCGAGGTCGCGGCGGAGGCGGAGGCCGAGTTCGTCGCAGCACTGGAGGAGGGGGAAGAGGCGGTTGTGCCGAAAGACGACGAATCCGTCGGGGCGGTCGTGTCTTTGGAGGGCGGAGAGGAGTTGTGGCCTGATGGCGTCGTCGCCGCCGTCGGGGGCGTTGATGTCCTGGTTGAACTGGAAGGCGGGGTTGAAGCGGAGATTGTCCTCCGCGAGGGCGCCGCGGAGGCCCGCGGCGATTTCGTCGGAGATGCCGCTGGTGGTTTTGGCGATGCAGGCCAGGCGGGTGCGCCCCGCGTTGACGAGGGCGCGTCCGCCGAGGCGTCCGATGTCGCGGAAGTCGATGGTGGAGCAGGGCAGGTCGGCGACGGGTGGGCTGTATCGGGCCTCGTAGTTGGCGATGACAATGGGGATTCCGAGGTCGTGGAGGCGCGGGTAGTCGTTGCCGAGGGCGGAGCCGATGCAGTCCTCGATGCCGATGATGCCGCTCCATTCGGCTGGTCGTTCCTCCAGGTCGGTCAGTTTGACCGTGCTGTCGGCATTGGCGAAGAAGATGCAGGGGTCTCCGCCAAGTCGCCGCACGGTCTGGCTGACGCCCATGAGGAGTCCCAGTGCCTCGGGGGTGTTGTTGAAAAGCGGGTTCGCGGTGCGCAGGATGGCGACTTTGCGCAGTTGCGAGGGAAAGTCGGAGGAGATGCGGCGACGGCGGCCCTGGTCCACGAGGATCAGATGCTCATCCTGCAATTGCCGCAGGGCGCTGCGCACGGCATGGCGCCCGAGGCGGTGGCGGCGGCAGAGCTCGCGCTCGGACGGAAGGATGGGCAACTGTCCGTTCAGAAGCCCCGACTTGAGTTCCTCGTAGAGGGTGTGGGCGGCGGTGTACATGGAAGATGGTTTGATTTTGGAAGAACGCGGCGACGGATGGCGCGTGGCTTCCAACGGAGGTTTCCGTGAACAGAATTACAATAATACAAGGGACAATGATGTCAAGCGCGGCGGTCGCGGAAAAAGCGGAACTCTTGAAAACAATACCATAAATCATACCATCTTGGGGGCACGCAACCACCGCATGATGCGATCGGTGCCCCCGCGCGGGCGGGTCAAATTCGGGGCTTGGCCCGCCGGCTTTTCGCCGGCGGCACGCAACGGCCGCGCGATTCCGCCCTGTGCGCGATTGGTGCCCCCGCGCGGGCGGGTCATGATCGGGGCTTGGCCCGCCGGCTTTTCGCCGGCGGCACACAACGGCCGCATGAAGCGATCGG
>JAEEXV010000109.1 GCA_016287975.1 Lentisphaeria bacterium
AGCGCAGCCGCCCGCCCCGCCGCAGCCGCCTGCGGCCAGCGGCGACGACGCCCCCGTGGACGACGTGCCGTTCTGATGCGCCGGAACTCACTTTGCAACCAATCAAACCACACTTGTTGAACGAACAAAAGGAATTCATCTGACATGAAGAACAGCAAACCGCACCGCCGCCGCAAGATGCCGCGCGAGAAGACCTGCCGCCTGTGCGAAAACCAGATCTTCAACATCGACTTCAAAGATGTCGACCTGCTCAAGCGCTACCAGACCGACGGCGGACGCATCCTCCCCCGCCGCATCACCGGCAACTGCTTCAAGCACCAGAAACTGCTCGCCATCGCCGTCAAGCGCGCCCGCGTCCTCGGCCTCGTCCTCTAATCCCCCCGTTTCAACCGAAGGAAAAACGCCATGAACAAAGAACTCATCCTCCTGGAAGACGTCGAGGGGCTCGGCAAAATCGGCGACATCGTGAAGGTCGCTCCTGGCTATGCCCGCAACTTCCTGCTCCCCAAGGGCAAGGCTCAGATCGTCAACAAGGGTACCCTGCGCCAGGTCGAGGCCCGCAAGCTCAAGCTCCAGAAGGAGCATGAGGAGCGCGTCAACGTCGCCAAGGCCATGGCCGACAAGCTCGCCAAGCTCGAACTCGTCTTCCCCGTCGCCGTCGGCGAAAACGACAAACTCTACGGCTCCGTCTCCGCGATCATGATCGCCGACGCCGCCAAGGCCCAGGGCATTGAGATCGAGAAGTCCATCATCGACCTCGACAACAACCTCAACGAACTCGGCGACTTCACCGTCGCGGTCAAACTCCATCCCGAGGTCAAGGCCAGCGTCAAGGTCAAGGTCGTCCGCAAGGAAGGCGACGCCGAGGCCAAATAACCCCTCGGCCCTCGGCCATCCATCTCGAAACTGGCACCTTGCGGGAAGCCCGCCGCTTCCCGCAAGGTGCCTTTTTTTGCGACAAAATGCACCGCCGCGCCATTCGCATTCCCATTTTAGGCTATATTGTCTATTGATATGACTTCGGCCGCCGTCACCATCCAGAACGGGCGGGGCATCCACATGCGTCCCAGCACCATCATCGCCAATGCCATCCGCGCCTTCGGCGGAGAGGTCATCCTGGAGACGCCTGACGGCGTCCGCCACGCCGTCGCCTCGCCCATGGATCTCCTCGCCCTCGGCCTCGCCCCTGGCACCACCGTCCAAATCCACGTCTCCGGCTCTGGCGAAGACGACTTCGCCCAGACCCTCGCCCGCCTGCTCTCCCAGCACTACGACTTCCAGTGAGGAACAGACATGAACACCACCGCCACCCTGCCCGCGCAACTCAACGGCTCCTGGATCTGGATCGAGGAACACAATATCCACGAGGAATCACACCAGTTCTTCCGTCGTGACTTCGTCCTCGATGAACTGCCTGGCTCCTCCGACATCTGGATCTCCGCCCGCACCGCATTCCACCTCTTTGTCAACGGCCGCCACTGCGCCGCAGGCCCCGTCCCCCACCCGCTCGCCGACCACTGCTATGTCTGCCACTTCAGCGCCGACTTCCTCCTCCAGCTCGGCGTGAACCAGATCGCCATCCAGGCCTTCAACCCCAACGCACCGCTCTCCAACTGCCACAGCGCCCCGGGCGGCGTCTGGATGCAACTCGACCTCGACGCCGAACCATTCCTCTGGACCGACGAAAACTGGATGTGCCTCCAGCCCCGCGGATACTCCAATCCAGGCATCTACCAGTGCATCGGCGGCGTCAATGTCGAATTCGTCGACTTCCGCGCGCACCCCAACGGCTGGGTCAAGAAGCCCTTCCTCCCGCCACTGCGCAAAGGCACGCAGGAACGCGTCTTCCCGCCCCAGCACACCCCCAACGGGTTCGCCTGGCAGGCCCCCAACCGAGTCATCCCCGTGCAGGAGGCCCCCGTCAAGATGGACCTCTCCCCCTCCTCCGACGACCTCCTCGAATACCTCGGATGGCAGCACCTCACCGACACGGGGCACTTCGCCCCGCGCCTCCAGTCCCTCTGGGTCAACTTCCGCCGACTCACCGCGACCGCGGGCCCAGGCGTCTATCTCGCCGAATGCTTCCTCTATTCCAAGGATTCCCAGTGGCAGGACATCAACTGCCACTGCAACCGCCCCTACCGCCTCTATCTCAATGACGGTCTGCTCATCGAACAGGCCCCGCCCCCGCCCCCCGTCCACGCCGACCCCCGCCCGCGCGGCGACATTCCGCTCGCCCTCAACGAATACGCCGAAAGCGCCACCACCATGCGCCTGCTCCCAGGCTGGAACCGCCTCTTCCTCGTGCTTGACTGCGCCTCCTGCGGACACGGACTCACCATCACCTTCGCCAACTGCCCCGCGGGAAAACTCCCCGTCCATACCATCGCCAAGACCAGCAGCCCCGAAGGATGGGCCATCGCGGGCCCCCTGCGCGCGCCATTCTCCATGGTCTCCCCCGACCTCCCGATGCGCGATCTGCTCAAGCACGAGTTCATCCTCAAGGACAACCCGCCATGGGACATGGCCGCCCTCCAGCACTCCCTCTCCTACCACCCCGACCCAATGCCCATCACCCCCGAGGGAAATCCGCCGCCCGCCGCACTCCTCCAGAACGCCCAGTACGCCATCTTCGACTTCGGACAGACCATCTACGGCTTCCCCGTCGTCATCTCGCACGGCAGCAAAAACAACATCCTCAACATCATCTGCGGCGACCACCTCCAGGACAACCGCGTCGTCGCCTACACTGGCGTCCGACGAACCCTCGCCTCCGTCACCCTCGACGGAAACACCAACCAGTGGATCGCCACCGTCCCGCAGGGCTTCCGCTACCTCATGGTCCAGGCGCAGCACACCGCCACCGCCATCACCATCGAAAGCGTCCACGCCCGCGTCTTCGTCCGCTCCCAGAACCGCCATGGAAAGTTCCAGTGCGCCGACAAGGTCCTCAACCGCATCTGGGACACTGGCGTCGCCACCCTCGAAAGCACCGTCCACGGGCAGTTCCTCGATTCGCCCTGCGGCGACCAGACCCAGTACATCGCGGACGCCATGATCCAGAGCTGGGCCGCCTTCCACACCTTCGGCGACTACGCGGTCTCCGCCCAGGCGCTCCGCGACTTCGCCGCCACCCAGCTTGAAACAGGCGAGTTCAATTCAGGCTCCCCCTCGGGACTCTTCCAGGCGCTGCCCGACTACTCCCTGCTCTGGATCATCTGGCTCCACCGCCACTACAACTACACTGGAGACCAGGAACTCCTCAAGGAGCTCTTCCCGCACGCCGAGGAACTCCTGAACTACTACAACTCCCTCGCCATCGCCCCTGACGGCCCCATCGGCGACCTCCAGAACCGCACTGGCACCCTCCCGTTCCTCGACCATGACGACGCCATCGAGCGCAACGGCGTCTCCACTGGCCTCAACGCCATCTACACCCGCGCGCTCTTCTGCACCGCCGCCCTCGCCGCATGCCTCGGTGATTCCACCAAGGAGCAACTCTACCAGAACCGCGCCGCCACCGTCACCGCCTACATCCGCTCCCTCGCGTGGAACGAGGAACGGGGGCTCTTCGCCGACGCATACGTCGACCAGCAGCAGTCCGAGACCTGCTCCTGGCAGACCAATGTCCTCGCCTTCTTCGGCGCCTTCGTCGAAGAGGACCACTTCGACCAGCTCTGGCAGCAGCTCTTCCAGGACAATCCGCCCGCCATCCGAAACCCCGCCCCACAGGCCGAAAACCCCTACTTCAACTACTTCGTCCTCGAAGTCGCCCTCGCCCTCGGAAAGACCGCCTGGGCCTTCGGCTTCCTCAAGACCTACTGGGGCGCCATGCTCAAGGCGGGCGCCACCACCTGGTGGGAATTGTTCTCCCCCGCCGTCACGGACGACCCGCGCCTCGTCAGCCACTGCCACGGCTACGGCGTCTCCCCCAACGGCTTCCTCATCAGCGACCTTATCGGTCTGCGCCCCGCCGAACCTGGGATGCAGCGCATCTTCTTCGCGCCCGCCCTGATCCCCACCGTCGCCTGGGCCAAGGCCGACGTCCCCACCCCCCACGGCATCATCCACCTCGCCTGGCAGAACTCCGCCACCAGCGGCATCGAAATCTCCATCGACGCAAACTACCCCCTCGAAGTCATCCCCGTCCTCCCGCAGGACAAGGCCGACCGCGAAGTCACCTTCAACGCAGGCGATCAAGTCACCGTCCTCGCCCCCGAAGAGGAAGAGACCGAGGACGAAGAACCGCCCGCCGAATCCCCTGAACCATAACACCCGCGCTCCGTGAAGCACGGAGGGGGTGCGGGGGGCGGGAGCCCCGCCCGCGCTCCGTGGAGCATGGAGGGGGTGCGGGGGGCGGGAG
>JAEEXV010000110.1 GCA_016287975.1 Lentisphaeria bacterium
CTCCCGCCCCCCCGGCGGGCAAGCCCGCCGGCACACGCTGGGTAAATGCGTGCCCCGGGAAGATCCGGAAGATCCGGCACATTTGCGGCCGTAGCCACGGCGTCCCGCCGTGGCGGACCGCCGAGCAAACCAGCCCCCACATCCGGAAAATCCAGCCCCCCCCGGCGGGCAAGCCCGCCGGCACACGCTGGGTAAATGCGGGCCCCGAATAAATCCGGAAGATCCGGAAGATCCGGAAGACCCGGAAGCCCGGAAACTCCAGAAGCGGGGCCATGGATCATCCAGTGTCTGGGATTTGCCGCCGCAGTCTTGCCGAGAATTCACCCATGCCTCCCCTCTACCTTGGAATTGATTTAGGCACCACCTCCATCAAGGCCGCCCTCTTCGACGGAACGGGCGCCCTTCTGGGCGACGGCCTCGCCGAGTACACGCTGGAGACCCCGCGCCCGGAGATTGCCGAACTCGCGCCGCAGCGCTATCTCGACGCGCTGGAGACGGCGGTGCGCGCCGCCCTCGTCAAGGCAGGCCGACCCGCCGCGCATCTCCGCGGCATCGGCCTCACGGGGCAGGCCGAGACGCTCGTCGTCACGGACGCCGCAGGGCAGCCGCTGCGCAAGGCGATCGTCTGGCTTGACAACCGCGCCGTCGAGGAGGCCCGTGAACTGGAGGCGCGCTTCGGCATCGACCGCCTCTTCCGACTTTCGGGGCAGACCGAGATGCTCCCGTGCTGGCCAGCCGCCAAGATCGCCTGGCTGCGCCGAAACGAACCCGCCGTCTTTGCCGCCGCCGCGAAATACCTGATGGTCGAGGACTTCGTCGCATGGCGCCTGACTGGCTCCTGCGCGACCTGCCGCGGCCTTCTCCCCTCCACGCTCTACTACGACCTCGCGACTGGCGAATACGATCCCGCGATGCTGGAGGCGCTCGGCCTCGGCCCGTCGCAACTGCCCTCCCTCCGCCAGCCAGGCGAGCCGCTTGGCTTCACGCACGGCGGCTTCGCGGGACTTCCCGACGGCATCCCCGTCGCCGCTGGCCCGCTCGACCACATCTGCGGCAGCCTCGGCAGCGGCGGCAAGGTCGGCATCGCCACCGAGACCACGGGCTGCTCCCTCGCCGTCTGCGCCCCCCTTCCCCGCCTTATCTACGACGGACAGCGCCGCATCAGCACCTACCACGGATACCTCCCTGGCTCCTACGCCCTCCTGCCCTGGGCGCCCACCGCAGGGATGCTGCTGCGGCACTTCCGCGACGAATACTGCCCTGGCCTCGACTACGACGCCCTCACCGCCGCCGCCGCCGAGATCGCGCCAGGCGCCGAGGGCCTCATCATCCTGCCGCACTGCGCAGGCGCCGTCTCGCCCGACTGCAATCCCGCCGCCCGCGGCGTCGCCTGGGGCGTCACCCTCGCCCATACCCGCGCCCACTGGGCGCGCGCCATCCTCGAATCCATCGCCTTCCTGCTCCGCGACCAGCTGGAGGCCCTCCACGGCCTCGGCGCGGACTTCGCCGAAATCCGCTCCCTCGGCGGCGCCGCCAAAAGCCCGCTCTGGCTGCAGATCAAGGCCGACGTCCTCCGCCGCCCCATCACCACGGTCGCCTGCACGGAAGCAACCGCCCTCGGCGCCGCCATCCTCGGCGCCGTCGCCGCGCAGGACTTCCCCGACGCGCCGTCCGCCGCCGACGTCATGGTGCGGCCCGCCCGCGTCATCGAGCCCAGCCCTCTCGCCGACCGCTACGAGCGCCTCTTCCGTCAATACCGCGCCCTGAACCAACTGCTCCTCCCCACCTTCCACTCCTAACCCCCTCCAACCTCATGGCAACCCCCTCCTTCAAAGTCGGTTTCGTCGGTTTCGGCGAAGTGAACACCCCGCGCGAATTCATCGACCCGCGCTGCAAGGCTGCCGCCGACCGCCTCCGCGCCGCTGGATTCGACCTCTTCGAGACCGCCCCCGTCTCCGACGACCCCAAGGGCGAACAGGCCGACCGCGCCGTCGCCGAACTGCGCGCCGCCTGCATCGACGCCCTCGTCGTCTGCGTGGCGGGATGGATCCCGAGCTGGGCGGTGCTGCGCGTCATCGAGCCCTTCAAGGGGCTTCCGATGCTCCTCTGGGGGCAGTCTGGCTGGCGCGCCAACGGCCATTTCGTCACCACCGCCGACCAGGCAGGGACCACCGCCCTTCGCGCCCCCCTCGCCGCCCAGGGCTTCCGTTTCAAGTATCTCGTCGACTTCAAGGATTCCCCGACGCGCTCAGACGAGGCCGCCGCATGGCTCGCCGCCGCCCGCGCGGACTTCCTGCTGCACCACCAGACCATCGGCTTCTGCGGCTACCGCGACATGAAACTCTACGGCACCCTCTACCACGGCAACCTGCTCAAGGCCAGGGTCGGCTGCGAAATCGAGCATTTCGACCTGCTCGAACTGGTGCAGATCCAGCAGCAGATCCCCCTCGCCGTAGTCGCCGCGGGCACCGAGAATCTCAAGTCGAAGTGGGCCTTTGTGCGAGATCCGCAGCCTGGCACCGTCGAGAACTCCGTGCGCCTCGCCATCGCCATCGAGCGGAAAATCTGCTCGCGCGGCTACAGCGCCTTCAGCTTCTGCGACGTCGACGGCATCAAGGCCCTGCTCCACTTCGCGCCCGCAGGCGCCCTCGCCTATCTCCATGAACGCCTCGCCATCCCGACCGTCCCCGAGAACGACTCCTACGGCGCCGTCACCGAATGCCTGATGCGCGCCCTTACCGACGAAGTGCCGATGTACATGGAGTTCTACGAGTTCACCAAGGACACCGCCCTGATGGGCGTCCCCGACTATGTGCCTGGCTCCTGGGTGGACGGCAAGGTCACCGTCATGCCCAACGCCTTCGGCTCCTTCGGCGAGGGGCTCCTCAATGTCTCCCGCCTCAAGACGGGGCCCGTCACCCTCGCCCGCCTCGGCGAGGATGAAGACGGCGCGCTCGCGATCCACGCCGTCACCGCCGACGCCAGGACCCCCGAGACCTGGGAGGAGGCAGGCTGGGCGCCCCCCGCCCCGCAGCTCCCCACCCTCGAAATGCACTTCGGACGCCCCAGCGACGACTTCCTTGAGCACGTCGCGGGACAGCACTACATCGTCTCTTCAGGCAATCGGCTGCCGCTCCTGCGCGAATACTGCCGAATCACTGGCATCCGCTTCATCCATTAACCTTCACCGCTTTCCGACCATGCTCATCCAACCGCACAGCAAACTACTCTTCATCGGCGATTCCGTCACTGACATGGGGCGCTCAGGCGACCACGGCCCAGGCCAGGTCTCCGAAGGCCTCTTCGACCCCCTCGGCAAAGGCTACCCCACCGCCGTCAACGGCATCCTCAACGGCTTCGCCCCCGAACTCCACATCCATGTCATCAACGCCGGCATCGGCGGCAACGACGTGCGCGACCTCAAGCGGCGCTGGCAGACCGACGTGCTCGACATCCAGCCCGACTGGCTCTCCATCATGATCGGCATCAACGACGTCTGGCGCCAGTTCGACAGCCCTGGCCAGCCCTGCCGCTGGGTCCTCCCCGAACAATACGAGGCGCTCCTGGAGGAACTGGTCGCCTCCACCCTCCCGAAGGTCAAAGGCCTCGTCCTCATGACTCCCTACTTCATCGAGGAAAACCCGCATGACGCCATGCGCGCCCGCATGGACCAATACGGCGCCATCGTCAAGGCAATCGCCACCCGCCACGACACCATCTTCGTCGACCTCCAGGCCGCCTTCCTCGACGCCCTGAAGCACCAGTATTCAGGCTATTGGGCCTGGGACCGCGTGCACCCGAACATCCCCGGGGCCTTCGTCATCGCCAAGGCGTTCCTCAAGGCCGTCCAGTTCGACTTCGCCGCGCACTGCTGACTGGCGGCGAAGACCGCCTTGCAGGAGATCGCCTCATGATGGCCTCCGACCAACTGTCCTCCCCGCCGTCTCTCCCAGTCGGACTGGAGGTGTTTCTGCAAGAAGTCGACCAGCATTACCAGGCGACCTGCGCGGCCGTCCGCCAGCCAAACTCCTTCGACATCATCGGCACCGAGACCTCCACCTGGAAGCCGCTGGTCAACGAGAAAGGTGTCGTTTCCCTGGAAAGCCAATTCACGCCGAAAGGCGTGCCACACGACCCGTTTTCGGCGGTTCGGCGCACCCTGCTGGTGCTCTTCGATCCAGAGCGCGAGGGGTTCGGCGCGTTCCGCCAGAGCGTCTCGCACGAATGTCTGGAGGGCTGGATGCCCGCCTCCCGAGTCACGCTCCAGACCGAGCGCCATTCATGGCTCCGCGAACTCGCGCTGGTTGACGAAGAGGACAATCTACACATCAAAGTTGAAATCCCAGGGGAGGAACGCTTCTACACCATACCCCTGCCAAAATCGCAGCGTCAGGAGGATCTGTGGGGACATCCCCTGCCGCCTCCGACACCACGGCAGGACGGGACGGCCTTCGCGGCCGCCCTCGCGTCTCTGGAAAAACACTGGCGCGCCGTCTTCGCGGCTCTGCTTGCCTGGCCATTTCCGCACGCCTTCCTGAAACGCGGCATCCTCGCAGGTCTGGCCAAGGCACTTGTCACGCAATATGACGGCGCCCTGCGATATGGCGCCACCAGATACTACTGCGACGACGGCAAATGCGCGGAGTCCTTCCCGCCCACGGTCTTCACCTTCGCGGAGGCGGCCCTCTTCTACGGCCTGGAAGCCGAGGCCAAACGGCACCTCGGACATTTCCTGGAATCCTTCGTCACTTCTGACGGCGAAATCCTCCACCGCGGCAACGGCGCCTCGCTTTCCGAACACGGAATGTTGCTGGAACTCTTCGCGCGGTGCCGCCGCCACACTGGAGACGCCGATTTCCAGAAACGGCACGCTCCGGTGATTCAGGCGGTCGTCGACAGGCTGCTCACTTTGATTCGGACGGCGGGCGATTCGCTGCTCCTCGGCTGCCCCGAAGACGATTTGCGCAATGCCCCGCACCGCCGATGGTTCTCCTGCAACCTATGGGTGGCCAGGGGACTGCTCGAACACCAACGGCAATTCGGCGGGCTTGACGACAGCGAAATCGCGCGCTTCGCGGCCCGCTGCCTGAGCCAATGCCGCGCCGCGACGGTGGCCTGCACCGACGGCCTGGCGTTCGTCCCTCCCTGCGTCGAGCCATGCCCGCCCTTTGCGGACATGAACGACTTCGTGGAGGTCGCCCCTGGCGACGACATCCACTCGCTGGCCTCCTACACAAACTACCGCCTCTACCCCGAAATGCTCTCCAGCGGATTGCTTTCACCCGAGACCGCCAAGAAAATCCTCGCTTTTCGGCGGGCACGCAGCGGGGATTTCCATGGCGCCACCACTTTCAGGCTCTTCAGGGACTATCCCCCTTACGCCAAGTGCCTGGACAACTGGCCCGTCTACCATCTCCTCAAAGGACTTCTGCATTACGGAGAATGGCAGGAGGCCGCCCGAATCCTCGCAGGACACCTCGCGCTTCACCAGTCCAGAACGACCTTCTTCGCCCCCGAAATGACTTTCCAGGAACGCCTCGATTCCACCCATTGCACTCCAGCCCAGCTTGCCGTCCCCCTCGCCATCCGATATCTCTGGGGACAATGGCCCGCCATAAACAAGCCGCAGGCGAAGGCATGACCGCTCGCGACAATGACCGCTCCTTGCAGGTTGATTATCGCTTCCCCATACGTGTCGGCAATCGCCGCCATTTTCATGCCCGAAGTTGTAGCCACGGCGGGACGCCGTGGCTACGTCCGCTTCGTCAAGTGCGCTTTTCCCCAGATGGATCGGCAATGATCCCTCGTGAAGCAGACAATTCGGCATGACGACATGACGAAATGGCGACTGAGCCGACATGACGACATGACGACATGACCAAAGAAACGCGGGGCAATCTTGCAGTTGTCATGGCAGGGGATATCGCGCAATTATTAAACCAAACTAATCATTTTCCCGTATCGGCATTATATTTAGGGCATTGTACCGAACCGTGGGGGGCATTTCGCCTGAGATTTTAGTCCATCCTAAATCGAGGAAGATTCAGTATCCGCCATGAAGACATTGCGTGACGCCAAGATAGGCGAGACGGTCACCGTCATCAAACTGCATGGGGAGGGCGCGTTGCGGCGTCGAGTCATGGACATGGGCATCACCAAAGGCACCGAGTTGTATGTGCGGAAGGTCGCGCCGCTGGGCGACCCCATCGAATTGACGGTGCGCGGCTATGAACTCTCGCTGCGCAAGGACGACATCGAGATCATCGAGATCGCCTAAGGGAGGTTCGCCTGGATGTCCATCAGAATCGCGCTTGCGGGCAATCCGAACTGCGGCAAGACCACCCTCTTCAACGCCCTTACTGGCAGCAGCCAGTATGTCGGAAACTGGCCAGGCGTCACCGTCGAGAAGAAGGACGGCGCCCTACGGAACCACAAGGATGTCATCATCCAGGATCTTCCAGGCATCTATTCCCTCTCCCCGTACACGCCTGAGGAGATCGTCTCCCGCACCTATCTCGTCGAGGAGCACCCCGACGCCATCCTCAATATCGTCGACGGCACCAACATCGAGCGCAACCTCTACCTGACCACGCAGCTGGTCTCCCTCGGAATCCCCATCGTCGTCGCCATCAACATGATGGATGTCGTCGAAAAGAACGGCGACCGCATCGACATCGCAAAACTCTCCAAGGCACTGCGCTGCCCCGTTGTCAAGATCTCCGCCCTGGAGGAGACTGGCCTCGACGCCGCAACGGAGGCCGTGCTCCAGGCCGCCGCCACCAAATCCGTCGGCGAGCCGCCCCGCATCTTCAAGGGCTCCGTGGAACACGCCATCGCCCACATCGAGGAATCCCTGCAGGGCAAGGTCCCCGATTCCTTCCTGCGCTGGTACTCCATCAAGGTCTTCGAGCAGGACGAGAAGATCCTCGCCAAACTCGCCCTCGACCCCACGCTGCTGGAGCACATCCGCGAGCATATCCGCGACTGCGAGCAGGAACTCGACGACGACGCGGCGTCCCTCATCACCGACCAGCGCTACGACTATGTGAAGAGCGTCGTGGACGCCGCCGTCGTGCGGAAGCCCCGCAAGGACAACCTCTCCACCTCCGACCGCATCGACCGCATCGTCACCAATCGCTGGGCCGCCATCCCCGTCTTCGCGATCGTGGTCTGGCTGATGTACTTCATCTCCGTGCAGACCGTAGGCGGCTGGCTCACCGACTGGGCCAATGACGGCGTCTTCGGCGAAGAAGGGTGGTTCGTCTACAAGACCGTGGACACGCCCCTCTTCTGCTCCAGGGAAGTCAACGCCAGGCGCGCGAAGGATCCCGACTACACCTGGGAGAATGTCGCGGGGAACTATCAGGACGCCGCCCGCATCATCGCCTGCTGGGAGGCGGAATACTGCAAGGCCGCCAGCCTGGAGGCCGTGCCGAAAGGCGGCCCCGACGAAGCCGTCGCCAAGGGCGTCGCCGTGCATGTGGGCTTCCAGGACGAGGAAACCGGCGCGCCGATCCCTGGGAAGAGCCGCGATTACGGCTATGCGGACTACCTCGCCGCAAAGCAGGTGCCCGAGCCCTCCCCCTCCGACTTCGGCCTCTGGGTGCCCTCCCTGCCCCGCCTCGCGGGACGCCTCTTCGACCGCCTGAAGATTCCCGACGGGGCCTGGGGGCGCACGCTGATCTTCGACGTGCTGTTCCACGGCGTCGGCACGGTGCTGGGCTTCGTGCCTCAGATCATCATCATCTTCCTGTTCATGGCGTTTCTGGAGGACTGCGGCTACATGGCGCGGGTCGCCTTCATCATGGACCGCCTCTTCCGCTCCTTCGGCCTTTCGGGCAAGTCCTTCATCCCGATGCTCATCGGCATGGGCTGCGGGGTGCCCGCGATCATGGCGACGCGCACCATCGAATCGGACCGCGACCGCCGCATGACCATCATGCTGGCGACCTCCATCCCCTGCGGCGCGAAATACGCGATCATCGCGCTCTTCGTGACCGCCTTCTTCGGCGGCAACGCCTTTGTCGCCACCGCCATGTACCTGGTGGGGATCGCGGTCATCGTCATCGGCGGCCTCGTCCTCAAGAAATGCCGCGCCTTCGCGGGGGAGCCGATCCCGTTCGTGATGGAACTGCCATCCTACCACATGCCCAGCGCCACCAGCATCCTCCGCCACACCTGGGAGCGCACCCGCGGCTATGTCGTCAAGGCGGGCACCATCATCTTCGCCGCCTGCGTCGTCACCTGGTTCCTCAAGAGTTTCAACTGGCGCCTCCAGATGGTGGACCTGGAGCAGTCCATCCTCCGCGACATCGGCGCGAGTTTCGCCTGGATCTTCAAGCCGCTGGGCTTCGGCAACTGGAAAGGCGCCGTTTCCTCGGTCGTCGCCCTCATCGCCAAGGAGCAGGCCGTCGCCAACCTCGCCATGTTCACGGACAACGCCGAGACGGTCGGCAAGGCCGTCGCGATCCACCAGCTCTTCGACGCCTGGAACGCAGGCCTCGGCCTCGCCTCCCTCGCAGGGCTCTCGTTCATGCTGATGAACCTCTGGAATCCCCCCTGCATCGCCGCGATCGCCACGATGTGGCGCGAAATGGGCGACTGGCGATGGGGCGTCGCCACTCTCGTCTTCCAGATGCTGCTGGGCTACTTCCTCGCCTTCGTCACCTTCCAGCTCGGCGCCTGGCTTTTCTACCGCCAGCCGTTCACCGCCTGGACCGCCGTTGCCCTCGCCCTGGTCGCCGCGCTCCTCTATCTCATCTTCCGCCCCGCCCCGAAACTCGCTGGAAAGGCGCCAAAGGCGTAGCCGCCGCGACCAGGCTTACTGCAGGAACCTCGGGTCGACGTCGATGTCGACGGGGACCTTGCGCAGCTGCGCGGGGGGCATCTGCTCCCGCGCCTGGCGGAAGGCCGCGACAATCGCGCGGATATTCGGCCCCCGCAGCAGGATGTGGTAGCGGAAGAAAGTGGCGATCTTCGCCAGCGGCGCGGGCATCGGCCCGATCACCTGCACGCCTGGGGGCAGCAACGGCGCGAGCCGTTCATGGAAGGCGACGGCGGCGGCGGCGGTCGCGGCTTCGTCTGGCGACTTGAACTCCAGCAGCGCCATGTGGGTATACGGCGGGAAGCCCAGCGCCTGGCGGCCAGGCATCTCCTGGTCGTGGAACTCCTGGAAGTCCTGGCGCTGCGCGGCCAGCAGCGCATAGTTGTCGGGGGTATATGTCTGGACGACGACGCGTCCTGGCGTATCGCCGCGCCCCGCGCGCCCCGCGACCTGGGTGATGAGGTCGAAGGTGCGCTCGGCGGAGCGGAAGTCGGGCACATTGAGGCCGATGTCGGCCTGGATGATGCCGACGAGGGTGACGCGCGGGAAGTCCAGCCCCTTGGCGATCATCTGGGTGCCGATGAGGATGTCGATGGAGCCGCGCCGAAACTGCTCCAGGAGCCGACGGTAGGAGTCGGCGTTGGTCATGGTGTCGGAATCCATGCGGGCGACCATCGCTTTCGGAAAGGCCGCGCGGGTCACGCTCTCGACGCGCTCCGTCCCGAAGCCGCCATAGCGGATCTCGGGGTTGCCGCACTGCGGGCACTGTTCAGGAACTTCCTGCTGCGCGCCGCAGAGATGGCAGATCAGGCGCCCCATCTTGCGGTGGTAGGTGTAGGCCAGCGAGCAGTTCTGGCACATCGCCGTCCAGCCGCATTTGGAGCAGGTCAACTGCGAGGCGAAGCCGCGGCGGTTCAGAAAGAGGATGATCTGCTCCTGCTTCGCCAGACGGTCGTGGATCAGCTCCGTCAGGCGCGACGAAAAGAAGCTCGCCTTCTTCTCGTCCTTCAGCGCCGCCGATTCCTGCCGCATGTCCACCAGTTCGATCGCGGGCATCGGATGGTCGTCGATGCGCTCTGGCAGCCGCACCAGTTCGTATTTTCCGACGGTGCAGTTGTGGTAGGATTCCAGGGCGGGCGTGGCAGATCCGAGCACCACCGCGCAGTGCTCCAGCCGCGCCCGCACCACCGCCACGTCCCGCGCGTTGTAGTGCGGCATCTCGTCCTGCTTGTAGGTGCTTTCGTGCTCCTCGTCGACCACGATCAGCCCCAGTTTCCGAAACGGCGCGAAGAGCGCGGAGCGCGCGCCCACCGCAATCCGCGAGCGCCCCGCGTTGATGCGCGTCCACTCGTCGAAACGCTGCCCGTCCGAGAGCCCGCTGTGCAGCACCGACACCTGGTCGCCGAAACGCGCTCGGAAGCGCGTCACCGTCTGCGGCGTCAGCGAAATCTCCGGAACCAGCACAATCGCCTCGCGCCCCTGCTCCAGGCAGTGCGCGATCGCCTGCAGATAGACCTCGGTCTTGCCAGACCCCGTGACTCCGAAGAGCAGAATCGGCCTGGGCGCGGGCGCGTCCAGCGCCGCAGTGATGCGCGCGAGCGCCTCCGACTGCGCCGTTGTCAGCCGCTTCGGCTCGTCAGGCACCACCTGCAGATTGGCGAAGGGGTCGCGCTCCTGCACGCGCCTGGAGCGAGACAGCCAGCCGTCGTCCAGCAGCGCGTCGATGACGGACTGCGAGGCGTCGACCGCCCCCAGGAGTTCCCTGGCGGCGAGGGAGCCGCCGAGTTTCAGGAGCGTCTTGAGGACCTGCTGGCGCTTCGGGGTGAGCGCCGCGAACTCCTGCGTGCCCGTGTCGCGTCCCTTCGGCGTGAGGTCGATGTAGAGCGCCTCCTTGTGCTGCATTTCGCCCTTTCGGACGACGGCGGGCAGCAGGTTCCAGACCACGCATTCGTGGGGGGCGCAATAGTATTCGCAGAGCCAGTCGGCGAGGCGCATCAACTGCGGCGGCACCTGCCGCGCCTCGTCTTCCAGCGCCAGGATCGGGTTCAGGTTCGGGAACTCCGAGGCCGCCTTCAACTTCAGCACATAGCCCGAGCGCTCGCGGTGGTTGAAGAGCGCGCGCACCCGACTGCCAGGCTGAAGCCGCCCCAGCAGTTCAGGCGGGATGGAATAATCGAAGCCGCGCCCCGTTGCCAGGTTGAAGGCGACTTCGGCAATGGTCAACGGGGCTTCAGGCATTGAATTCGACTAACTCCCGAAGGTGGAGCCCATGTTCGGCTGCTTCGCTTTCGCCGCCGCCTTCTTGACCGCGCCCTTCTTGTAGCGGGACTTGGCGACCAGTTTCTTCAGGTGTTCGGCGTAGACCTTCGAGTCGATCGGCAGTTCGACGGGGCGCTTCA
This sequence comes from Lentisphaeria bacterium, assembly GCA_016287975.1. The sequence continues at coordinate 11,224 of JAEEXV010000110.1, forward strand.
GCCAGCCAGACAGCATCATCGCGTTGCCCAGCTCCAGGCCGCGGATGCCCTCCTCCACGGGCGCCATCAGCTTGCCGCCGTTGCGGATCGCGTTGATGACATTGGCGACGATGCCCATGTGGGCGGTCGGCGCGACATCGGGATCCACGGGGATCGGGATCTCCCAGGTCTCGGGCGGCTTGAACCCGCGCGTCCTGTCGACGATCGCCTCCTTGGTGCCCAGGCGGTTGCGGAAGAAGACCAGCTGCCCCTTCTCGCAGACCAGCTTGCCGTTGTTGCCGCAGATCTCCAGGCGGTTCGTCCCAGGGGCCTCGCCTGTCGTGGTGATGAAGTTGCCCGTGACGCCGTTCTCGTATTCCAGGTAGGCGTTGACCTCGTCCTCGACCTCGATGTCGTGGTACTTCGCAATGAAGATGTGCGCGTCGACGAGTTTCGGCATCCCGAAGAACCACGTCATCAGATCCAGCTGGTGCGGGCACTGGTTGGTCAGCACGCCGCCGCCCTCGCCCGCCCACGAGGCGCGCCAGTCGCCGCTGTCATAGTAGCCCTGCGCGCGGAACCAGTCCGTGATGATCCAGTTCACCCGCTGGAGCTTGCCCAGGTCGCCGTTGTCGATCAGATCCTTGATCTTCTGGTAGACGTGGCGCGTGCGCTGGTTGAACATCGCCGACTTCACCAGTTTCGGATACTTCTTGCACGCCGCCAGCAGCCGCTCCGCCTCCGCCTTGTGAACGCAGATCGGCTTCTCCAGGATGAAGTTCATCCCGTGCTGCATCGCCGCGATCGCCAGATCGGGATGGTCGTAGTGCGGGACCGCGATCATCACCAGCTCCGCCCCCGACTTCGCGAAGAACTCCTTCGACGAGGTGAAGCACTTCACCTTGGAACGCAGCGCCTCGTCCACCCGCTCGAAGGCCTTCGGGTTGGTGTCGCACACCGCGACCAGTTCCGCCCCCTTCACGCCGTTCACATGGTTCGCATGGTAGCTGCCCATGTTCCCGATCCCGATCACGCCGATCTTGACTGGCTTCATTTGACTCTCCTTTGTCCTTATGTTGTTGTCTCTATGGCCTTTGATGGTCCCTTGAAAACTCCTCACACTTCCTCCGCCAGACGCCGAATCTTGGATTCGCGCGCCTCGATGGATTCGCAGAGTTTGAATTGCACCAGCGCACGGTGCAGGTTCTGGGCCTCGCGGCGCACGCGGAAGTAGATGTCGCCCGCGATGTAGTCAGCGAAGAAGCGCAGACCCAGTTCGAAGGTGATGAGGCGGATGGCGTCGTAGAGGTAGTTGCGGTCGGCGTCGGTGAGGAAGCCCATCTCGTGGGCCTTGTAGCCCTTGAGCACCGCCTTGCAGAGATCCGTGTCGAAGAAGACGCTGGAGAGTTCCGCGCTCTCCTCGCCCGCGGGGTTGCAGCACGAACGCAGGCAGTCGCCGATGTCGTAGTGGATGAGGCCGGGCTTCACCGTGTCCAGGTCGATGATGCTGGTGCCCTTGCCCGTCGCATCGTCGATCATCACGTTCGCGGTCTTGGGATCGCCGTGGATCGGCCGAAGCTTCAGTTCGCCGCGCTCCTTCGCGGCCTCCAGCACATCGACGATGCCGCGGCGCTGGTCGATGAAACGCATCGCGTTGCGCGCGCGCGGCGCGGCCTCCAGGCGAGCCTTGCCCTCGGGCGCCGCAAGCGCGTCATCAAGTTGCCGCAGATACCGCGGCGTGATGTGGAAGCCTGGCAGCGTGTCGTGCAGCACCTCGACTGGCATCTCCGAGAGGATGCGATGGAACTGCCCCAGCACCGCCCCGATCTCGAAGGCGTGCTCGGGGCTCTGCACCTGGTCGTAGGAACTCGCCGAGGCGATCACCGTGATCGCCCGCCAGTAGTTGCCCTCCCCGTCCACCGCGAAGTCGCGCCCGTCCTTCGCGGGGATGATGCGCGGCAACTGCCAGATGCGGTCGGCGGTGTCCTGCTCCGCCTCCAGCCGCTTGTGGACGAACTGGGTGACATAGTGCATGTTCGCCATCACCTTCTCGGGTTCGCGGAAGACCCGCTTGCTGATCTTCTGGAGAATGAAGCGCTCCTCGGAGAAGACCGTGCGGAAGATGACGAGATAGGTGTCGTTGACGTTGCCTGAACCAGTCGCCTCGACCGAGACCAGGCGTCCGTTCACCTGGAACCGCTGGGCCATGAGTGCTGCCTGCATCGTGTCGTCCTCCCGCTAGTCTCCCAGGTGCGCCATCCCGCGCGACAGATACGAGACATAGTCCCGCGCGGCCTCCTCCAGCGTCATCAGCGGCGCCGTGTACCCCGCCTTCCGTATCTTCGCAATGTCCAGGCACGTGTAGTACTGGTAGCGCGGACGCAGGGATTCTGGCATCTCGATGTATTCGATCTTCACGGGCCTCCCCATCGCCGCGAACATCGCCTTCGCCAAATCGTTCCACGAACGCGTCGCCCCGAAGCCGATGTTGTAGAGCCCGCGGCACGACGCGCCCTCGTTCATGAAGAAGACCGTCATCTTCGCCGCGTCCTTCACATACAGGAAGTCCCGCACCTGCTCCCCGTCCGCATACTCCGAACGGTAGCTCTTGAACAGCGACACCTTCCCCGACGCCGTGATCTGCTCATAGGAGCGCAGCAGCATGCTGCGCATGTGCGCCTTGTGGTATTCATTCGGGCCAAAGACATTGGAGTATTTCACGCCGACGAAGCGCCCCTCCGTCAGCCAGCCGCGCCGCCACAGAAACTGGTCGAAGACCTGCTTCGACCAGCCGTATTTGTTGAGCGGGCGCAGTTTCGGGATCAGCGCCTCGTCGTCGACGAAGCCCGCCTCGCCGTCGCCGTAGGTCGCGGCGCTGGAGGCGTAGATCATCCGCGCGCCCTTGCGCATCGCGTATTCCGCGAGCGCGCGACCGAAGTCGAAGTTGTTCTTCACCAGATACGACGCGTCCTTCTCGGTGGTGTCGGAGCACGCCCCGAGATGGAAAATCACCTGGAACGGATAATCCTCGCCCAGCCGCCCGCTTTCCAGCAGCCCCCACAGCTGGTCCTTCTCGAAATAGTCCGCATAGCGGAGCGCGCGCAGATTCTGCCACTTCTCGCCCTCCCCCAGGTGGTCCGCGACCACGATGTTCTCGTATCCCAGTTCATTGAGGCGGTGCACGATCGCACTGCCAATCAGCCCCGCACCCCCCGTCACCAGAATCCACGTCGACAAATCCTGCATCGTCAATTCCCCTACGCTCCGCTAACAACGAAAAACGTCATGCCCTCAATATAATCGGCACCCGCCAATTTTCCCACGCACCCACGCAAACTCCATCGGAGCCCCCGCGGCTGTGCGCGCCATCTCCAAAACACACGCTATATTATTGCGTTTTCCAGTTCACCCTTACCATCGTCCCTACCGTTCATCTTGGAGGCCCTGTAGTTTGAAAGTCCTGGTCATCAACTCTGGCAGTTCGTCCCTGAAGTTCACCCTGTTCGACATGGCGGACAAGTCCATGCTCTGCAAGGGCATCGTCGAGCGCATCGGGATGGACGGCACCAAACTCACCTATCAGGCGCACGGCGAAAAGCAGGAGGAGCCCCTCGCCATCACGAAGCACAGCGAGGCGCTGGCCTCGATCTGCGCGAAGATGACCGCCCCTGGCACTGGCGTGCTCAAGAGCCTTTCCGAAATCGGTGCGATCGGCCACCGCGTGCTGCACGGCGGAATGAAGTACACGCAGCCGATCCAGGTGGACGAGGCCGTCAAGCAGGGCATCCGCGACTGCTTCGTGCTGGGGCCGCTGCACAATCCCGCGAACCTGGGCGGCATCGAGGCCTGCGAGGTCGCCTTCCCGGGCATCCCCAATGTCGCCGTCTTCGACACCGCCTTCCACATGACCATGGAGCCGGCCGCCTACATGTACGCCATCCCGCGCACCTACTACGACAAGTACGCGGTGCGGAAATACGGCTTCCACGGCACCAGCCACAAGTATGTCTACGGGCGCGTCTGCGAATACCTGCACCTCGACCCGACCCAGGCGCGCGTGATCAGCTGCCACCTCGGCAACGGCTCCAGCCTCTGCGCGGTCAAGGGCGGCAAGGTCGTCGACACCACCATGGGCCTGACCCCGCTCACCGGCCTCGTCATGGGCACCCGCTCGGGCGACATCGACCCCGCCGTCGTCACCTTCCTCGAACAGCAGGAGAACCTCACCCCGCAGGAGATGGACACCATCCTCAACAAGAAGTCGGGCCTCCTCGGCGTCTCGGGCGTCTCCTCCGACATGCGCGACATCCAGGCCGCCTGCGCCGCAGGCAACCCCCACGCCCAGGAAGCCTACGCGATGTTCCTGCACCGCCTCGTCCACTACATCGGCGGCTACCACCTGCTGCTCGGCGGCGTGGACGCCATCCTCTTCACGGGCGGCATCGGCGAGAACTCCTGCGAGACCCGCAAGGCCGTCGTCGACCGCCTCGCCGTCCTCGGCTGCCGCCTCAACGAGGAGGTCAACGCGAAGATCCGCGGCAAGGAGGCCGTCATCTCGACCGACGATTCGCTCTTCCCCGCCGTGGTCATGCCCACCAACGAGGAACTCATGATTGCCATGGAGACCCTCCACATCGTCTCCGCCAAATAACCCACCCCCGCGCAAGCACAAGGAAAGACTGCAATGGCCGCCCTGATTGATTCCCTGATCGCAAAAGCCACCACCGCCTACAAGACCGTCGTCCTCCCCGAAGGGCAGGATCCCCGCGTGGTCGAGGCCGCGAAGATCATCGCCACCCGCAAGATGGCGAAGGTCATCGTCCTGGCCACCCCCGCCGAACTGCCCGACCAGTCCGTCTTCAACGGCCTCGACGTCGAGGTCATCGACTGGACGACCTCCCCGTGGCTGCCCGAGTTCGCGGGCATCCTCTTCGAGCGCCGCAAGGCGAAGGGCATGACCGAGGACCAGGCGAAAGCCCAGGTGCTCAACCGCCTCTACTTCGGCAACCTGATGCTGAAGGCCAACAAGGCCGACGCGATGGTCGCGGGCTCCATCGCCTCCACCGCCGACATGCTGCGCTCCGCCTTCCACTGCATCGGCACCGCGCCAGGCCTCAAGTCCGCCTCGTCCTGCTTCGTCATGGACCTCAAGACCCCCGCCCCCAACGGCGAGAAGACCCTCATCTTCGCCGACTGCGGCGTGAACCCCAACCCCGACGCCGACGGGCTCTGCGACATCGCCCTGGCCACCATCAAGACCTGCCAGGCCCTCCTCGGCAAGCAGCCGCACGTCTCGTTCCTCTGCTACTCCTCCAAGGGTTCCGCGAAGGGCGAACTCGTCGACAAGATGAGCGCCGCCGCCGCGAAGACCATCGAGAAGGTCAAGGAACTCGGCATCGACGCCATCGTCGACGGCGAACTCCAGGCCGACGCCTCGATCGTCCCGTCGGTCGCCGCCGCGAAGGCCCCCGCGAGCCCGCTGAAGGGCACCGCGAACGTGCTGATCTTCCCCGACCTGAACGCGGGCAACATCTGCTACAAACTGGTCCAGCGCCTCGCGGGCGCCGAGGCCTACGGCCCCATCCTCCAGGGCGTCGCCAAGCCCGTCTCCGACCTCTCGCGCGGCTGCTCCGCCGAGGACATCGCGGGCGTCGCCGCCATCACCATCTGCGAGGCGATGGTGTAGCCCATCCCGTTTCCGTCCCCGTAGCTCAGTGGATAGAGCAGTGGTTTCCTAAACCATTGGTCGGCAGTTCGACTCTGCCCGGGGATACCATCGTTCGGCGTGGCTCTTCCGACCAGGAGTAGCCACGCCTTTTGTCTTCATGGCCACCCTCTTCAAGACCACCCTGCTCTGCCTCGCGCTCCTCTGCGCCAGCCGCCTGCCCGCGGCCGAATCCCGCCCGCTCTGGCAGTCCGCCAGTCCCGCCGACGCCGCCGAGGCCCAGGAGATCCACGAACTGCTGCGCTCCTTCGAGCCAGTCGAAGTCGGCGATCCCATCGGCCCCTACGGCGACTATATGCTGGGGCGCTACTATCCCCGCGCAGCCGCCCCCTATTTCGGCTATGCCCTGTGCGGCGGTGCCCTCGCGCTGCTCCTCTCCGCCGCCTGGCAGTTCCGCCCGAAGAACCGCGGCAGACGCCTCCGCCGCAAAATCATCATCGTGGCGCTGTGGACGCTGCCCGCCGCGCTACTGTTCCTCGGAGTCCGCTTCGCCCTCGCCTTCTACTGGGGCGGGCCATACGACTACGCCAACTACCGCGTCCCCGAACACCCCGCCGACGTGCTGATCTGGTTCTCCGGCTCCGACGACGGGGCATACTACCAGGACAACTACGAGCGCGCCTGCCATGAATTCGGCGCAAGGCGCGTCGCCCTCTTCAATTTCAGCGACATGCCCGCCGCGCTCGCCTTCGCGGCGAAACTGCCGCCAGGCAGCCGCCTCGTCCTGCGCGGCCACAGCATGGGCGCCTCCGCCGCCGCCAAGTTCGCCGCCCGCTGCGGACGCGAAGTCCTCGTCCTCGACACCCGCGACGCCACGAGCTGGTTCGGCAAGATCCGCCGCAAGCCACCCAATGTCGCGCACTGGCGCAACGTGCTCCCCGAAGTCCGTTCGCCCTTCGACTCGAAAAACAACCACCCTGGCACCAACTATATCTGCGGCCTCAACATGGCCAACGTGTTCATGTGGATGGGCGGTCCCTGGGGCCCCGTCGAGGGCGCCGTCAACCTGCGCCTCGAAGGCCTCGACCACTGCGAAATCGGCGACGACATCGACGGCGACTGATGACGGCGCGGCGCACTCCGTTCCCGCGCTTTCGGGGGACATATCCGCGAAATTGGCCAAAACTTCGCGCTTTCGCCTTGACTTTACGCAATTTCGGCGTATAGTGTAAGTTTGCCAAGTTCAGAAAAAAGGATACCCTTCACAATGGAAGAAAAACGCATTGGAAACGGATGTGACATCGACCCCGAGAAACGGGTCTGGGAATTCTCCGAACCCCCGCCTGCACTGACCGCCTCGCTCATGGAGGAGGCCTCCGTGACACGCCCCATCGGAATGGTGCTCGCCTCGCGCGGCATCACCGCCGACAACGTGCACCAGTTCCTCCACCCGTCCCTCGAAAACATGGGGGACCCCTATCTGCTCTCTGGCACCAAGGCCGCCGCCAAGCGCCTCTGGGAGGCCATCCAGAAAAACGAGCGCATCATGATCCACGGCGACTATGACACCGACGGCATCACCGCCACGGCGCTCCTCGCCTGGGTCCTGCGCGAAAACGGCGCCCAGGTCACTTGCTATCTGCCCCATCGCATCGACGACGGATATGGCCTCACCGCCGATTCCATCAACAAGAACGCCAAGGGCAATTGCGACCTGCTCGTCACCGTCGACTGCGGCATCACCAGCTATGACGCCGTCGACGCCGCGCGCGCCATCAATCTCGACCTCATCATCACCGACCACCACACCCCTGGCCCGACCCCGCTCCACGAGGGGACAGGCGGCGTCGGCTCCATCGGCCTCGGGCTGCCCGCGAACGCGGGCGAGCTCGACACCATGGTCGTCGTCGACCCCAAACTGCCAGGCGCCCCCAAGGAGACCGAGGATCTCGCGGGCGTCGGCGTCGCCTACAAGGTCGCCCAGGCGTTCCTGAAATACGGCAGCGAGAATGGCATCGGCGGCGAGGACACCAACCTCCATTACGTGCTGGACCTGGTCGCGCTGGGCACGGTCGCCGACATCGTGCCGCTGCTCAACGAGAACCGCATCCTCGTCCGCGAAGGCCTCAGGGTCCTCTCGATGCAGACCCGCCCTGGCATCCACGAGCTCTGCGAAATCTCCAACGTCAGCGAAGTGCTGACCACCTCCGATATCACCTACCGCCTCGCCCCGCGCATCAACGCCACGGGACGCATGGGCGACCCCACCGACAGCCTGCGGTTGCTGGAGGCCCGCGATGTGGAGCGCGCCAAGGATCTCGCAGGCATCCTGGACCAGCTCAACAAGGAGCGCCAGACCATCGAGGAACAGGTCGTCCAGGAGGCCGAGGCGCAGATCGCCGAGCGCTACCGCCCTGGCACCCCGCGCGCCCTCGCGGTCGCGCGCTCGATTGTCGTCTGGAGCGACCACTGGCACCAGGGCGTCGTCGGCATCGTCGCCTCCCGCCTGACCCGCCGCTACCACCGCCCCAGTGTCGTCCTCACCCGCGACCCGTCTGGACAGTTCACTGGCAGCGCGCGCTCCATCCGCACGCTGAATCTGGTGCAGGTGCTGGATGAATGCAAGGACACCCTCATCCGCTTCGGCGGCCACGCGATGGCCGCGGGGCTGTCGCTGGAGGAAGACCGCCTGGAGCCCTTCTCGGAGGAATTCGACGCCGCCGTGCAGAAGGTGCTCGGCATTGAATCCATGCTGCCCATGCTGAACATCTGCGGCGAAGTCGCCTTCGAGGAACTCGACCCCATCTTCTTCCAGGAACTCAAGGAACTCGAACCCTTCGGCCACGGCAACTCCGAACCCATCTTCATCACCAGAAACGTCACCCCCGAACACAAGGGCTTCGCTGGCCGCGCGCACACCCGAGGCGTGCTGCGGGATTCGCGCGGAGGCCGCATGCAGTTCATCGCCTTCAGCCGACTGCCAGACGAGTTCCCTCCCGCCCCCTGGGACATCGTCTATTCCCCGCATATCAACCGCTTCAATGGCAACGAGGTGTTCCAACTGCGCATCCACGATGTGCGGCACGCCGAACACACCCCCTGAACCGCCCGCCGCAATCGCGGCCAGGCGGCGTTTTTTGCACGGGCGACGCAATTTTCTGGCGTTTCCAGCGTTTAGAAGATAGGCAAGGTGTGTCTTGCCGTTGCAGTGACTCCACTCCCCCGCAACCCCATCTTCCCCATGAACACTCAACGCATTCTCATCGGCATCCTCGCCGTGCTGGCCGCCGTCGCCTTCGGCTTCGTCATCTTCCTGCGGAAGGACAATGTCGCACTGCGTCTCCAATTGGAGAACGCCGCCCTGACGCCGACCGAGCCAGCCCTCGCCGCCCTCCCCAAACTGCAGAGCACCGAACGGCCGCAGGGCATCACCGACGCCGAGGCCAATGCCTTCATCGACAAGCTCGAAGCCGAGAACGCCAAGTTGAAGCAGCAACTCGCCGAACTCCAGCAGCAGGTCGACATGGCCCAGCAGCGCCGCGGCGGACGCCGACGCCCGAACCTCGAGGAACTCAAGAACACCAACCCCGAACTCTATGCGCAGATCCAGCAGCGCCGCGAGGAGTTCCGCCAGCGTCGCGAGGCCGCCAGCGTCCGACGCAACGAGTTCTTCGACAAACTCGACACCTCCCGTCTCAACGACGAGCAGCGTTCCCAGATCGAACGCTATCGCACCCTCCTCAATGAGGCCGATGCCGCCATGGGCGGCGGCAATCCCGCCGACATGCGCGAAATCGGACGCGAACTCTTCACTCTGCGCGGATCCGTCCAGAACACCCTCATCCAGAATCTCGGCAACCAACTCGGCACCGACGCCAACGCCCTCGCCAACGGTCTCCAGGAAATCATGTCCGTGACCAACGGCGGCTTCGGCCCTGGCCCAGGCGGCTTCGGCGGCGGCCCAGGCGGCCCAGGCCCAGGCTTCGGCGGACGTCCTGGTCGCCGATAAATCTATCCCTTCATCCCCCCACCAAGACGCCAGCGGAATCCTCCCCGCCGGCGCCTTTTTTCATGCCCGCAGCCACGGACACAAAGGCGCTGGCATTTCCGGCTTTTCCGAAATTGCTATGTTCCCCAAGAGGGTCGGTAAAACCACCATTTCGGGAAGCAAGGCGACTTCGTGGAATCCGGCAATGCGCGACCTCCGTGGAGAAACGCGGCATTCCTGCACAGGGAAGCCCCCGCAAGGGGGCGGCGGAGCAGAGGCAGGGGTGGAGCGCGCCGCGAGGCGGCGAGCGGAACCCCTGGAAGGGCGCCGAAGACAGGCTGGCGCCCGGAAGGGGATGCCATTGCCGCGGGCGGGGGCGGAGGGAGGGCGGAAGCCCGACCGCAGCCTCCGCCCCCGGCAACGACAGCCATGGCAG
>JAEEXV010000111.1 GCA_016287975.1 Lentisphaeria bacterium
ACGGGGTGGCGGGGGTGGCGGATGTTCCGGATTTTCCGGATCTTCCGGGGGCACGCATTTCCCCCGCGTGTGCCGGCGGGCTTGCCGGCCGGGGGGGCGGGAGTTTCCGGAATTTTCCGGATGTGGGGGCTGGTTTGCTCGGCGGTCCGCCACGGCGGTCCGCCGTGGCTACGGCCGCAAATGTGCCGGATCTTCCGGATTTTCCCGGGTTCCGCATTTACCCAGCGTGTGCCGGCGGGCTTGCCCGCCGGGGGGGCTGGATTTCCCGGATGTGGGGGCTGGTTTGCTCGGCGGTCCGCCACGGCGGGACGCCGTGGCTACGGCCGCAAATGTGCCGGATCTTCCGGATCTTCCGGATTTATTCGGGGGCCGCATTTACCCAGCGTGTGCCGGCGGGCTTGCCCGCCGGGGGGCTGGATTTTCCGAAGTTACCCAGCGTGTGCCGGCGGGCTTGCCCGCCGGGGGCGGCGCTTATTCGAAGAGCGCGTTGAGGCGCTCGACGGCGGTGTCGGCGAGAAGGTATCCGCCGTCTGCGCCGACGGTGCCGTTGATGATCATGCCGCCGTATCCCGCGAAGCGTTCGGCTTCGGGGGAGGGCAGGTATCCCGCGGCGGTGCCGCCAGAGAGCTGCACGATGAAGGTCTGATGCGCCTTGGTGCGTGCCTTGATGATCTGTCCGAAGACGAGGTAGAGTTCCCAGGGGCAGTTGACCATCGCGCAGTCGCCGATGCGGAGCGTCTGCATCGGGTAGGTGTAGGTGGGCCTGGCGTCCTGCGTCTCGTAGCGCTTCACGACGGCCTGCTCGTTCTTGATGAGCACGAAATGCATGAGTTTGTCGTCATAGGGGCCAGGGCGTCCTGGGATCTGCTCGTGCTCGTGGGTGACGCGGGCGAAGTCGTCGAAGGCGGACTGTTCGTCCTGGATGGCCAGCAGGCGCGCGAGTTCCTTCTTCGCGGCGACATACTGCTGGTAGGAGACGCGGCGCATGGGAAGGGTGCAGGGCGCGCACTCGTGCTTGAAGACGGGATCGTAGTCGATGCGCCTAGCGGTCTGCGGGAAGGCCTCCTGCACCGCCTTCAGGACGCGGTTCGCGTGGACGGGGACGCCGTCCTCGTGCCAGAAGTCGGGCTCGGTCTTGAAGTTGCGGGTGAGGTCGCGGGGGGACTGGCAGCCTGCGGCGGAGATCTGGCACAGCGTGTGGAAGTCGGGGCCGAACTCGCCCTTGAGCAGTTCACGGGCGGCGCCCATGTAGTCGCTGGAGATCTTGTAGGTGGCCTCCATGACCTGGCTGGGGCAGGCGACGTTGACGATCATTCCCGTGGGCTTCTGGTCCAGGTCGAAGGTGAAGAGCATTTCGACGCCCGAATCCTCGCCCGCCTCCATGCCGATGAAGTCGCGGCGGGTGGTGTCGCCGTACATCTCGGCGACGCCGTCGGAGAAGACGGCGCGGCGGCAGTGCCCGATGCGCGCGGTGCCGAAGGCGGGGGCGATGCCGCCTGGACGGCGCCCCTCCCAGGCCTGGCGGACGGCGTCGACGATGCGCGGGCAGAGGAAGTCGAGGAATTCGTCGGGGGTGAGGGTGCCTTCGGGCGCCTTTTCCCACTGGCTGTTGATGGTGCCCTTGACGGTGCCAGGGGCGCTGTGGGTGTGGATGGCGTTGAGGAAGATGCTCTCCTCGCGGATTTCAGGGATGGCGGCATGGATCAGCGGGCGAACCAGTTCCTGCGTAGAGCCGATGTTGACCACGTCCAATTCTACCATCACCGCCTGCTGGTCGCCTTTCTGCAGCGCCAGCGCGACGGTCTTGATGCGCGAGTGGATGCCTTTGGCAATGCGGAGGTAGTACTGGCCCGCGAGGGCGACAGTGCGGCCGTCGGGGGTGATGTCGGCTTCACCCCAGCCGATGAGGAAAGGAGTGCTCATGATGCTTTGGAATTTGGAGGGAATTGGGGAACCGTCGTCTTGCGCAGGCAGGCTTGCCCGCTGGTCGAATCAGCGGCAGGGCACCCAGGCATGGATGCGTGCGGATTCAGCAACCTTGTCCATGAGCAGCTGGATTTGCACGCCGCGGTCGAGGCCAGGGCCGTACGGGGTGCCGTCGTGGACGGATTTCAGGAAGGTGTAGAGGCAGTGCATGTGGCCGCGGAGCCAGCCGATGGGAGCCTTGGGGGTGGGGAAGCCGGCGGGCTTCGGGTAACGCTGACCGCAGTCGATGGCAGTCCAGCCCTTGCGCCCGCCGATGGGCGATCCTGCGGCGGTCGCATCGTAGAAGAAGAGCTGGTCGAGGTTCATGGGCTCCCAGCGCAGCGCCCCCTTGGAACCGTGAATGCGGAAGCCAAAGCCATCCTCGACACCCGTGGCGATCTTAGAGGCGCGAACCGTGCCCGCGGCGCCGTTGGGGAGGCGTGCGAGGACGAACATGTTGTCCTCGGCGGTGACGGGGATGCGCTTCGCGGGATCCTCTACGGAGGGGCGGTCGGGGTAGGCGATGTGGGTGGCGGCGAGGAGTTCGGAGAAGTCCCCGAGGAGCCAGGTCATGAGGTCGAGGATGTGGCTCCCCAGGTCGGCGATGGTGCCCGCCTCAAGCTTCCACTTGAGTGGGGCATTCGGATCGGCGCTGCCGCTATGAAGATACTGTCCCTCGAACTCGAGGATGTCGCCGATGGCCCCTTCCTCGATGAGCTGTTTGGCACGCAGCGTCGCGGGGAAGAAGCGGTTCTGGAGGGTCATCTGACCGATGCCTTTGTAGCCCTTGAGCGCTTCGGCGACCTGCCGTGCCTCGGCGGCGGTGGCGACGAGCGGCTTGTCGCAGTAGATGTGCTTGTTGTGCCGGATGGCCGAGAGCAGCGCCTCCAGATGGCGGTTGTTCGGAGTGCAGATATCGACGATGTCGATGTCGGGGTCCTCGGTGATTTCGCGGAAGTCCGTGACGGCGCGCTCCGCGCCGGTTTGGCGCATCGCGCGCTCGCCGGTAGCGGCGGAGGTCGTGCAGACGGTGGTGATGCGACTGCGGAACTCCGCCTGGTCGTAGAAGAGCGGGATGTTGTTGTGGCCGTAGGCGTGGACTTTCCCGATGAAGCCACACCCGACCAGGCCGACGCGGTAGGTCTTCATCTTAGCCCAGCTCCTTGCAGGTTTCGGCGATGGCCTCCTCGATGAGGTCCATGCCCTTCATGGCGACGTCGTCGGGCGTGACAATGGGCGGGCTCATCCGCAGGATGTGCCCTGCGGGAACCCACGCGAGGCCCTTCGCGAAGGCCTTGCGGTAGACCATCTTGCCAGCCTCGTCGAACGGAGTCTTCGCGGCCTTGTCCTTGACCATCTCGACGCCCATCAGGCAGCCCTTGACGCGGCAGTCGCCGACCAGCGGATACTTCGTCGTCCAGTCCGCCATCCGCGCGCGGAAGAGCCCCTCCAGGTGCTGCGCGTGCTCCAGGAGGCCCTCCTCCTCGATGACCTCGATGCTGGCCAGGGCCGCCGCGCACGCCATCGGGTTGCCGCCGTAGCTCGTGGAGGCGGAGATCTTGTCCACCGCGTCGGCGTATTCCTTGCGGACGGCCATGGCGGTGACGGGGAAGCCGTTGCCGAAGCCCTTGCCGAGGGTGACGACGTCGGGCAGGACATTCCAGTGTTCGCAGCAGAGGATCTTGCCTGTGCGGCCCATGCCCGTCAGAACCTCGTCGGCGAAGAAGAGGATGTTGCGCTCTTCGAGGAATTTCTTGAGCTTGGGGAAGAAGTCGTCGGGCGGCATGATGGAGCCAGCCCAGCCCTGGATGGGCTCGGCGACGAAGGCGGCCACCTGTCCCGTCGTGCATTCCTTGAGGACGGTGTCGTAGTATTCGAGATACTTCTCGGTGTCGAGCGAGCCGTCGGCTCGGGTCCAGAGCGGGCGGTAGGTGTCGGGGCGCGGGACGAGGTAGAAGCCAGGCGCGCGGGTGGGGCCTGAGAACCTGGTCATGCGGGCCAGGCCGATCGAGTGGCCGCTCTTGCCGTGGAAGTCCTGGAAGCAGCTCAGGAACTCGTGCTTGCCAGTGGCGGCGCGGCAGGTGCGAAGGCCCGCCTCGACCGCGGCGGTGCCGCAGTCGTAGAGCTGGAAGTTCTTGAGGTCGCCAGGGAGGGTCGCCGCCATCTTCTCCAGCAGCCGCACCTTGATCTCCGTGGTGAAGTCATGGCAGTTCATCAACTGCCCCGCGTATTTCGCGACCGCCTCCGAGATCTTCGGATGGCAGTGGCCCAGCGTCGTGACATAGATGCCGCTGGAGAAGTCGATGTACTGGTTGCCGTCGACATCCTCCATCATGCAGCCTTTCCCGCGCTCGAAGGCCACGGGGAAGAGGCGCACCTGGCCAGACAGGCCGCGGTAGTGCTTCGCGGCGCGCGCGTGCAGCGCCTGGCTCTTCGGGCCAGGAAGGGCGGTGGAAAGGTGCGGGATCTGCGTGAGGTCGAGTTCGTACGGGGCGGGATTGTAAAGACCCATGGTTTTGTCTCCTTGCTGGATGGGTGGAAAAGATGCAACGTCAGTTAATATAGCGACAATCGCGGTGGCATGGGGTGTGGCGCGATGAAATAAGTGTAATAAATTAACAACATGGCGAGTTGAACCATGCCCCTGGGTCCCTTTTGTCCCTTGGGTCCCTTGGGTCCCTTTTGTCCCCCGCGCTGTTCCCCAAGATGGTCGGTAACAGCCCCTCATAATGCAGACACGCCTGAAGCGTGTGCGGGGGCACGCTTGACGAAGCGGGCGTAGCCACGGCGTCCCGCCGTGGCAGACGGGTGAGCCACACAGGGCATGCAATCGGGCGGCGGAATCGTTCGTTGCGTCGCTCGTCGGGGCGACCACGGCGGGACGCCGTGGCTACCATTTTCGGGGCGTCACCCAGGCAATCGCCTACCCTCATGGGGAACAGCGCGTTGTCCCCTGGCCCTGGGTCCCTTGGGTCCCTTGCAAGGAGCGCACATGAATCAGCGGCATCAGCAAATCCTGGATCGGTTGTTCAAGGGTCGGGCGGAGCTTTCGTCGCTGGCGTCGGAGTTCGGGGTGAGCGAGATGACGATCCGCCGCGACATCCGTTATCTGGAGTCTCGCCATTTGGCGCTGGCGGTGAAGGGCGGGGCGGTGGTCCACCCGTCGTGCTACGAGCCCAAGTCGACGGAGGTGAATCTGACCCCGCTGAAGTTCGCGCTGGCGGAGGCGCTGTATGCGGAGGTGATGCCGTGCGAGAGCATGTTCATCGGGACGGGCTTCACGGTGCTGGCGTTCGCGCGGGTGCTGGCGCGGCGGAACAAGAAGAGCATGACTGTGGTGACGCATTCGCTTTCGGCGGCGGCGTCGCTGTTCCGAAGCAGCGCGCGGGTGATCCTGCCTGGCGGCGAACTGCGGTCGAGTTCGCTGGATCTGGTGGGGCCGATCGCGGAGCGCGAGGTGGCGCAGTTCCGCGTCGACTGGCTGGTCTCGGGATGCGACGCCGCCGATTCGACGGGCTTCTATACCTCGGACATCAATCTCTCTCGCCTCGAACAGGAGTCCATTTCGCTCGCGAAGAAGACCGCCGTGGTCACGGAGAGCAGGAAGTTCCGCCTGAAGACGCTCACCCGCTTCGCCACGGCGCCGCAGGTGAATCTGCTGGTGACGGATGACGGTCTGCCGATGAAAATCCACCACGCCCTCGAAGCCGCGGGGGTGCGCGTGATTCTGGTCCCGCAGGAATGAGAAAGGAAAGCAAGGAGGAATTCGCATGGATGTGACCATTGAGCGACGAACGGACGAGGCGACCTTGAAGCGCCGCTTCCGCAAGGTGTTTTTCATCGTGACCGGCCCCATGTACGTGGACTTGCTGCTGGCAGTCGTGTTCTTCTTGCAAACGGGACTCTTCTTCCCGAACTACCGCCTTGCGACCAGTGCGTTGGCGGTGTTCTTCTTCACCATCATCATCTCCTTTTATCCCCACGCCTGGCGGCTTGTTCGCGACGCATATCGGAAGGGGGGAGGCTTTGATGCACCGACCATTCTCCACCTCACTGACACGCACATCGAGATAACCCGAGGGGATAATTCCGTCAAAAGCCTGTATGGCATGTTTTCCACATATGTCCCGATGAAGGACTACATCGCCCTGCTCAGCCAGGGTGTCGTCACGACGGGATTCCTGCGGAGCGAATTCGCGGATGGCGGCGTCGAGTTCATTCAACGCCTGGAGGCGGCGGGAGTCAAACGACTGCCTCGATGGAGCATGAAACGCTGGGGCGGCACCTTGCTCGCGTTCGTGCTGCTCCTTCTCTTGATGACGTTCTATGCCGCGGCGCGGTGAATGGGCGGCATTCGATTCGGGAGCCTTGGCTGCGCCTTGTGGCAGGCCTGATTGGACACCGTACGCTCGGCGGACTGCCACGGCGGGGCCGCCGTGGCAACATCTTTGGGCATGAAAATGGAGGAGGCGAGAACGAGAAAAAAAACCGTCCAGAAGAGTGGCACGGCCAATTTCACGAGCCGACCGCAATCCAGGCCAGAGCAATTATAGTACGATATCCTACCGATTCGATAATGTCTTCTTACCTGGGACGTGAAAGCATGGACATCATTCAGGAGATTCAGTCGTTGAAGGCGCGGCGCCAGGCGGTGATTCTGGCGCACAACTACACTCTTCCAGAGGTGCAGGACATCGCGGACTTCACAGGGGATTCGCTGGAGTTGTCGCGCAAGGCGGCGGAGTGCCGCGCGCCAGTGATCGTCTTCTGCGGGGTGCGGTTCATGGCGGAGACGGCGAAGATCCTGTCGCCCGAGGCGACGGTGCTGCATCCGAACGCGGGATCGGGGTGCCCGATGGCGGACATGGCGACGCCAGAGGCGGTGCGGGCCTATCGTGACGCGCATCCTGGCACCATCATCGTGGCGTATGTGAACACGACGGCGGCGACGAAGACGGCGGTGGACATCTGCTGCACCTCGGGGAATGCGGAGAAGGTGATCGCGGCGCTTCCTGCGGACAAGCCGATTCTGTTCCTGCCAGACCAGAACCTGGGCGCGAACATCGCGGCGAAACTGGGGCGGAAACTGGAACTGTGGCCTGGGTTCTGCCCGACCCACAACCGCATCCATCCCGACCGCATCACGGCGGCGCGCGCGGCGCACCCTGGCGCGGAAGTGCTGGTGCATCCCGAGTGCCTGCCTGCCGTCGTCGCGCTCGCCGACCAGGCGCTCTCCACAGGCGGCATGCTCAAATACGTGCGCGAATCCGCCGCGCGGGAGTTCGTCATCGGCACCGAGACAGGCATTCTCCACCGCATGCGCAAGGACAATCCTGGCAAACGCTTCTACCCGCTGGAACCTGAGCCTGTCTGCCCGAACATGAAGAAGATCACGCTGGAAGACGTCTACCTGGCGCTGCGCGACGGCAAGCCCGAGGTCGAATTGCCCGCCGAGGTCATCGCCACCGCGCGCGCGCCGATCGACCGCATGCTCGCCGTGAAGGCGTAGGGAACCAGGGAATGCATCCGCTGATTGAACAGGCCCTGGGCGGGGCAGGGCGGCTGGACCACGGCGAACTCGTCGAGTTGCTGGCGCACGCCGACGCCCGCGAACTCTACGAGGCGGCATACGGCCTCAAATGCCGTCTGCTCGGCAAACAGGTGGCGCTGCGCGGCCTCATCGAGTTCAGCAACATCTGCCAGAAGAACTGCTTCTACTGCGGCATCCGCCGCGGCAATGGTGCCGTCCACCGCTACCGCATGAGCGCCGACGAGATTGTCGAGCAGGCGCGCTGGGCCTACGAGCACCAGTATGGCTCGATTGCGCTGCAGAGCGGCGAACTGGAAACGGAGGCGAACACCGCCTTTGTCGAGGAGGTGCTGCAACGCATCCACGCCTTCGCGGGGGAGGGCCTGGGCGTCACGATCTGCCTCGGCGAGCAGACCGAGGAGGTCTACCGCCGTTGGAAGGAGGCGGGCGCGCACCGCTATCTTCTGCGCATCGAGACCTCGGTGCCCTCGCTCTATCGACGGCTGCATCCCGCCGACCACTCCTTCGAGCGCCGCCGCGACTGCCTGCGCACGCTCAAACGCCTCGGCTACCAGCTCGGCAGCGGCGTCATGATCGGGCTGCCAGGACAGACCGTCGATGACCTCGCCAGCGACCTCGAGTTCTACCGCGCCGAGGATCTCGACATGATCGGCATGGGCCCCTATCTCCCGCACCACCAGACCCCGCTGGGGCAGGGCATCGAACTCACCCCAGAATACCGAACCCGCCAGTTGGAACTCGGGCTGCGCATGATCGCCGTCTGCCGACTCTACCTGCACGACGTCAACATCGCCGCCACCACCGCGCTCCAGGCCCTCGACGACCGCGGAAGAGAGCAGGGCATCCTCGCGGGCGCCAATGTCATCATGCCCAATGTCACCGACCGACAATACCGCGGCGACTACCTGCTCTACGAAAACAAGCCCTGCGTCGGCGAAGGCTCCCTCCAGTGCCGCGGCTGCCTCGAAGGGAGGATCCAGTCCATCGGCGAAGCCATCGCCTGGGGAAGGCGAAACGACCCGATGCACTACGGACGACAGTGAGGGACGGTCGCCATTTCGGCATGCCGGCATGCCGTCATGCCGGCATGCCGGCTTCGTCGCCATTTCGCCATGCCGTCATGTCGGCTTCGTCGCCATTTCGCCATGCCGTCATGTCGGCTTTGCCGCCATTTCGCCATTTCGTCATGTCGGCTTCGTCGCCATTTCGCCATGCCGTCATGTCGGCTTCGTCGCCATTTCGGCATTTCGTCATGTCGGCTTCGCCGCCATTTCGCCATGCCGTCATGTCGGCTTCGTCGCCATTTCGCCATTTCGTCATGACTTTTTCCAACCAACGCTTCATATAGCAGTGTAAATGAGGACGCAGAATATGGCGACATGGCCTAAAGAATGGGAAGATGACAAAGACAGCATCGGGGTGACTGGTTATTTTAAGTACGGCGATGCAGACCTGCCTGGGTTCATCGCGCCTGGGCGCAACCCGCTTGCCTGGAACGGCAAATGGTGGTTTGAAGTGCCGTGGGGATACTTCTTCAACAGCGCAACCCGACACACCAGGGAAGAGTTCGCCCGCAGCGTAAAGGCGATGGGCGGCTTCTACCCGTACGACGAGAAACGGGCAAGGGAGTTCTGCGAAAAGGCGCATGCGGGGCAGTTCCGAAAGGACGGCAGTACCCCGTATGCCGAGCATCCAAAGGCGGTTGTGCGACTGCTGAAGCGTTGGGGCGAAAAAGACCCGTGCATCATCGCCGTCGCCTATCTGCACGACGTCCTGGAGGACACCAAGGTCACGGAGCAGCAACTGGAACGCGCCTTCGCCCCGACCGTTTCCGCCGGCGTCCGCTTCCTCTCCCACACCCCAGATGAAACCAAGGAAGCATACATGGAACGCGTTGCAAAATACGGATGTGAACAGTCCATCCTCATCAAGTGCGCCGACCGCATCTGCAACACCAGGGACTTCATCAAACTCGGAAGAAAGGAATACGCCAGGGAGTACCTGGAAAAGGCCAGGGCCGTCTTCGACAAGGCCTTGGAACTGGGCCAGGGCAGACTGCCTGCCATCAGCGCGGAAATCCTGGACAGACTAAAGGCCTCCCTTGACAGAACCCGCGCCCTGCTGCAATAGGGTATCCCCCCAAGGGAAGCGGAAGCGCCCTGCATAGGAGGGTGCTTCCAACTATCTGCGCAGCAGAATATTGAGCAGAACGCTTCCCTCAATTGAGTTGTTCTCGGCGGCGCTGCCGTCGGAATAGTCGTTCCAACTGTTGAGGAGGACGAGTTTCGCCTTTTGGCGGCGCGCCAGAAGCAACTGGTCGCGCAGGGTGGCGCCGCCATCCCGTGCCAGCGGCCATTCCAGCCGCTGCGCCTTGGGCGACGCCGATTTGCTGCCGCCGCGCTCGCCCGCACGCACCCACATCACACCATGCTCGTCCACACCGTACGACTTGGGCCCTGTCGGGCATCGCGGCAGATCATGTCCCAGATGTCGCAAATACAGAGATTCAGGGGAGGGCGACTGCCAGCTGTCCAGCACGATCCGCTCCGACAGCACCACCACCACACGGTCCGACTGACGCAACGCGCCTGGCAGCGCCCCGAACTTCTGCGTCTCCAGGAAACGCAGCACATTCGCACGACGCATCTTCAACTCGCCAGGCGCATCGGGCACCAGCAGCAACGCCACCCGAACCTGACTCTTCGACGCCAGTTCCCCAAAATGCCACAGGCGCGACCGAATCTCCTCACGCATGATCGCAGACGGCGACAACTCCACCAGAACCGCCGACACACGGGCCTTCGCCATCGACGCGAGGTCGCGCTGCATCCGATCCTCCGTCCAGCCCATGTAGTACGGAACGGGACGCAACTCCGAATCCCCGATTTCCACATACGGACAATACCGCGCCCACACGGGCAATGGCTGACTACGGTCTATCCCACGTAGCGGATCCCGCTGAATCCCGACGCATGAACCCAACAACACCAAAAGCACCCAAAAACATGCCGCCCGCCATAAAGTCCTAACCATGTCGCATAAGACGTCCTATGTGAAGAAACTACTGGAAATGAGTGAGAAACGCAAGAATGCTGTGATAAGATAATGTCGGAACGTGGATTTGGCGGAGATCCGTGCGAATGGATCCGTGCGCGGCCGCGTACTGCGGTAGTGTTCGCCTGCGTCGCGCGGCGGAATGTCTTGGCATTATATTATGGCAGATTTTCGGTGGCCGTTTTTCGGCGGCAAGTGTGATTTTGCAGGAGCATTTGGATGGCAAGCAAGCGATTGAAGGTGGGGGTCATAGGTTGTGGTCGGATTTCGCGGTTTCACTGCATGCCGATAGCGGCGCAGCCGAATGCGGAGTTGAAGGCGGTATGCGATGTGGACATGTCGCGTGCCTGCGGGATGTCGGAACTGGTGGCCAAAGTCCATGGTCGTGCGTCGGCGCCGAAGGTGTATGAGGACTACGAGAAGATGATCCGCAGGGAGAAGCTGGACGTGGTCCACATTTGCCTGCCGCACTATCTGCATTCGCCAGTGGCGATTCGCGCGATGGAACTGGGTTGCGACGTGCTGACGGAGAAGCCGATGGCGATCAGCATGGCGCAGGCGGAGGCGATGGTCGCGGCGGCGAAGCGCGCGAAGCGCCGCCTGGGCGTCATCTTCCAGAACCGCTACAACGCTGGCAGCCAGTTGATCAAGCAGTGCCTGGAAAGCGGCCGACTTGGTGAAGTCCTTGCCGCCAAATGCAATGTGACGTGGTATCGGCCGAATGAATACTATACCTCCAGCGACTGGAAAGGCACCTGGGACAAGGAAGGCGGCGGGTCGCTGATCGACCAGGCCATCCACACCCTCGACCTGATGTGCTGGTTCATCGGCTACGACCGCCTCGAATCCATCGACTGCACCCTCGCCAACCGCGCCCACCAGGACGTCATCGAGGTCGAGGACTGCGCCGACGGCATGCTGACCTTCCGAGGCGGCGTGCGCGCCTCCTTCTGGTCGATGAACTACTACGACCACGATGCGCAGGTGGAACTGGAACTCTCCTGCGAGGGCGGCACGGCGAAGATGACCGCCGAGGAGGCGACCATCCGCCTGAACGACGGACGCGAGTTCTCGGCGCGCCCGAACCCGAACGAATCCTTCAACTACGGCGGCGGCCCCAGTTACTGGGGGGCGAGCCATCTCAAGGAAATCGCGAACTTCTACGAGAACCTGGCCAGGGGCGAGGAACCGCCCATCACTGGCGAGGAAATCCTCTACACCACCCACCGCATGATCATGGGGCTCTACCAGTCTGGCCGCAACGACAAGGTCGTGCGCTTCGACGAAGTGACCTATTAAGCCTCCCCCCTACCCCGCCGCCATGCGCAAGTTCTGGAGCGACATCCTCTACCTGATGGACCGTCGGGACCTGGCGCATTTCGGCGTGCTCGTGGCCAGCCTCGTCATCAACTCCGCGCTGGAACTGGCGGCGCTGGCGTCGGTGCCATTCTTCATGGCCGTGCTGCTTAGTGGAGGCGAAGCCCCCGCTGGCGGACGCTTCGGAAACTGGTTCGCACTCGCCGTCCAGCGCATTTCGGGCGTGGAGACGCCGTTCGCATTCATCATCGCGGCGGGCGCGCTGGTGCTGCTGCTCAACACCATCCGAATGCTCTGGACGTGGTGGTGCATCGAACTGCAGGCGCGGATGCTCGCCAACCGCCGCATCGCCATCGCGGGACGGCTCCTGCGGGCGTATCTCCTCGCGCCCGCCGCCTTCGCCATGCGCCGCAACTCCAGCGACCTGGTGAACCGCGTCATTGTCGAAAGCGAACGCCTCGTGGTTTTTGTGCTCTCGCATCTGGCGGACGTGCTGCACCATGGCGCCATGATGCTCTGCATCGTCGCCATGCTCCTCTGCTGGATTCCCGCCATGACGATCGCCGCCCTGCTCCCGCTGCTCCTCTTCGGCGGCGGCTTCTACCTCTTCCACCGCAACCGCCTCCGCAGCCTCGGCGTCGCCGAGCAGTCGGCCCGCACCACCGCCCTCACCACCGCCGCCGAGGCGGTGAACGCGCGCGAGGATGCAACCCTCCTGGGCTGCCGCAACTATTTCCTGGAGCGTCTTCACCGCAGCATGAGCACCGTGGCCGCCGCGACCCGCCAGAGCCATGTCAACCACCGCCTGGTCTGGCCCTACCTCGAATTCGTCTCGATGGCGGTCCTCTTGTGCGTCACCCTCTTCTCCCTCGCCACCGCCCGAGGCAATCTGCAGCAGGTAGGGCCGCGCGTCGCGCTGCTCGCGATGGCGTTGGTGCGGCTGCGCACCACTGGCGTGAACATCATGGCCGCAGGGGGAATGCTCCGCTTCCACCGCGCCTCCCTCGCCGCCGTGGTCGGCGACCTGCGCGAACTGGAAGCCGACAGCCGCCTCCGCGACCTCGGCGCCGAGGACGCCGCCCCGCCCTGCTCCTTCCAGACGGGCCTCGCCATCCGAAATCTCCATTTCCAATACCACGGCGCGGACCAGCCGCTCTTCGACGGCCTCGACCTCGACCTCCCCAAAGGCGCCTCCATCGGCATCGTCGGCGCCACTGGCAGCGGCAAAAGCACCCTTCTGAAACTGATGCTCGGGCTGATGCCGACGGATGCCGACGCCATCAAAGTGGACGGGCGCCCCATCGCGGAACTCGGCCCCGCCTGGCAGCACGCCGTCGGCTATGTCCCCCAGGAGATCTTCCTGCTGGACGACACGCTGGAGGCCAATATCGCTCTGGGCGTCCCGTCTGCGCGGCGGGATGCGGCGGCGCTGGCGCGCGCCGTGCAGGCCGCGCAGCTCGGCGACTTCGTGGCCGCGCATCCCGAGGGGCTGGGGCTGGTGCTGGGTGAACGCGGCGTCCGTCTCTCAGGCGGGCAGCGCCAGCGCGTCGGCATCGCGCGCGCCCTCTACCACGCCCCGCCCGTGCTCTTCTTCGACGAGGCGACCTCCGCCCTCGACAACACGACCGAGGCGGCGCTCACGGCGGCGCTCGCGGAGATCGGCCGCGAGCGCACCCTGGTCGTCGTCGCGCACCGCCTCACGACCATCCGCAACTGCGACCGCATCTATGTCCTCGACCAGGGCAAGGTCGTCGGCGCGGGCACCTACGAGGAACTTAACCAGAACTGCCCGCAGTTTCGGCAGATGGCCTCGCTTCACCCAGAGACTTCCGCATCCAAATGAACCGCGAATACCCTGAACTCATCCGCCTTGTCGAGGTCGTCCGCCGCCTGCGCGCGCCAGACGGCTGCCCGTGGGACCGCGCCCAGACGCACGATTCCATCAAACGCAATCTCGTCGAGGAGACGGGCGAGTTCCTTGACGCCCTGGAGGACCACGACCAGGAGGGCGTCCAGGAGGAACTCGGCGACCTGCTTCTCCAGGTGCTCCTCCATGCGCAGATCGCCGAGGACACTGGCGAGTTCGACCTCGAAGCCATCGCCCGCCACGAGGCCGACAAGCTGGTCCGCCGCCATCCCCATGTCTTCGGCGACAAGCACGCCGACAATGCCGACGAGGCGCTGAAGTCCTGGGAAGGCGCGAAGGTCGGCGAAGCGGGCGCGCAGGCCCGCCGCAAGTCCCTGATGGACGGCGTGCCGCGCAGCATGCCAGGTCTGGCGCGGATGCAGAAGGCCTTCATCAAGGCGGGCAAGGTCGGCTTCGAGTGGGCGGACATCGACGATGCAGTCGCGAAGGTCGCGGAGGAACTCGACGAGGTCAAGGAAGCCCGCGCCGAAGGCGACCGCGCGCATCTGGCTGAGGAACTCGGCGATCTGCTCGCCGCGACGGTCAAACTCTGCCACCTGGAGCATTTCGAGGCCGAGGAACTGATGCACGCCTCCGTCCTCAAATTCGCGAGCCGCTTCCGACACATGGAGGAACACGCGGGCAAGCCACTCGCCGAATGCACCCTGGCGGAGATGATCGCCCTCTGGAAGGCCGCCAAATAGCCTTTTGTCCCTTGGGTCCCTTTTGTCCCTTTCATCCTTTGACCCCCAAAATAGGAGCATTCCCCATGAAGCAAACCCTACTGAGAACCGCGGCCTGCCTCCTGCTGGCCTTCTCCTCACTGGCGCTTTGCGCCGAAACGAACTGGATCGCCCCCGCCCCCGTCGGTAAGGTCCCTTACACGGCGAAACTGCTGCCTGGCGGTGCGATTGAAATCAAACTCGGCCCATCCGAGTATGTCGTCAACGGCGAGTTCTCCCTGCGTCCAGGCTTCGCCCTCTTCCAGGCTGACGCGGCGAAGGACTTCGCCACCTGCAAGGTCTCGGGCGACACCCTGTCCGCGACTGGCCCCGACTTCCGCTTTGAGCGCAAGATCGAGCGCCTTCCCGAGGCGGTGCTGGTGACCGACCGCATAACCAATACTGGCAAGGCCGACCTCCCGTTCATGTACCGCCAGTTCGTGCGCATGCCTTCCATTGAAGCCTACCGCATCTGCGGCTACCAGATCTACGCCAGCCGCGGCAACGGGACCAACAGCATCAACTCCACCACCATCGTCATGCCCAAGACTGGCGGCGCCCTCGGCATGCTGGCCGTGAGCGATGTCTTCCGCGTCCATTTCTACGGTTACGCCGCCAAGAAGATGTACGGCATCGCCGACAACACCCTCGTCATCCGCCCTGGCGTGACGCAGGAGATGGTCTTCGCCCTCTTCCCGACCCCCACCGCAGACTACTACGACCAGATCAACGCCATGCGCCGCTTCCTCGGCGTCAACTACTGCATCCCCAAGGGCTTCGCCTTCCTGACCCCATACCCCAGAGGCGTCGTCACCTTCCAAAAGGGAGTCGACCGCATCGGCAAGGAAAACACCGTCGAGGAACTTCGCCAGTGGCTTGACAACAAGTCCGCGGGATACATCAGCGCAGGCGCCGTCTCCCAGAATGGCGAGACCTACGGCCAGGGCTCCGCATGGCTCAAGACCGCCAAGCCCGAGATCCACCGCGCCTTCTACGCCAAGCTCCGCCAGGCCAAGCCCGACATCAAGATCTTCCACTATTTCCATTGCTTCATCGACATCAAGGACGCCCTCGCTCCTGGATTCGACAACGAAAAACTCCTGACCCCCAGCGGCACCCAGGCCGACTACCGCAACCCCAAACTGCCCCTCTACCTCCCCACCGAGGGCAGCGCCTTCGCCAAAATGCAGGAATCCCGCCTCGCAAAACTCAAGAACGACTATGGCGTGGACGGCATCTTCTGGGACGAGTTCCCCTACAGCGCCGCCGAGTACCACTACGGCGAGCCCTGGGACGGCGTCTCCGCCGACATCCATCCGAGGACCCATGAGATCGTCCGCCGCAAGAGTTCGGTGGCGATGGTGACGATGCCGTGGCGCAAGCGGATGGTCGAATGGATCGCCGCGAACAAAATGCTGCTGATCGCCAACGGCGGCGGCGGATACACCGCGACGATGACCCAACTTTTCAACAAGCACCATTTCCTCGCCTTCATGGAGACTGGCTCCATCACCAACCTGCTCGCATCGCAACTCTCGACCCCGATCGGCCTCGGAGACCACCTGGCCGAGCGCAACGAACTGGACTGCTACCGCAACCAGGTGCGCTGGCTGCAATACGGCAGCGTGTACTTCTACTACCACCAGCAGGTGGAGCCCTTCACCCACTACACGCTCTCCCGCTACATGTTCCCCATCACCCCCGTCGAACTCCACGAGGGCTACATCATCGGCAAGGAACGCATCCTCACCGCCATCTCTGGAAACTTCAGTTTCGGCGGCAACGAAAAGGCCGAGGCGCACTTCTTCGACGCCAACGGCTATGAGGTGAAGCGCGAAGCCCCCGCCGTCCAGCGCGACGGCCGCACCTACTACCAGATCACCCTGGGCGAAAACGAATCCTGCGCCCTCGTGCGCAAGTAGCGCCCATCCACCTCCAGGGACGCGGCGAGACCGCCGCGCCCCTGGAACCCGCCATCGCCTCCATCTTTCCACCAAGGCGCTGTTCCCCAAGAGGGTAGGCGATTGCCCAGTCAAAGCCCCGAAAATGGTAGCCACGGCGTCCCG
>JAEEXV010000112.1 GCA_016287975.1 Lentisphaeria bacterium
CACACCCAGCCCCCCTTGTTCGGTGCGGGCCGTGGCCCGCCGCCCCCGCCGCCCTCTCGCCGGCGGCACCGCACTGGCTACACACCCCGCCCCCCTTGTTCGGTGCGGGCCGTTTTCGGCCCGCCATCCCCGCCGGCTTTTCGCCGGCGGCACCGAACTGGCTACACACCCAGCCCCCCTTGTTCGGTGGCGGGCCCTTTTCGGCCCGCCATCTCCCGCCGGCTTCTCGCCGGCGGCACCGAACTGGCTACACACCCAGCCCCCCTTGTTCGGTGGCGGGCCGTTTCGGCCCGCCATCCCCCGCCAGTTTGCACCCCTTTTCCAGAGCACTCTTCCCATGGTCATCCTGAGCCTCGGAGGCAATCTCGGCGATACTGCCGCCCATGTCGCGCGTGCGCTTGCCGCGCTCGCGGCGGGCGGCTTCCGCGTGCTGCGCCTCTCCTCGCCGTACCGCAACCCCGCGGTCGGCTGCGAACCAGGCGCGCCTGACTTCCTCAACTACGCACTCGTCGGCGAATGGGAGGGCACCCCCGAGGCGCTCCTCGACCTCACCCAGTCCATCGAGGTCGCCGAGGGGCGCCCCGCCGACCACCCCCACCACCATTCCCGCACCCTCGACATCGATATCATCGAGTGCAACGGCGAGCGCCGCGTCACCCCGCGCCTCACCCTCCCCCACCCCCGCTGGCGCGAACGCGACTTCGTCCTCATCCCCCTGCGCGAAGTCGCCCCCGACTGGATCCGCTGACCAGCGGCGCCCCAGCCCCGCCAGGGATCGTGGGTGTGCGCCGAAAGTCAGAAGTCGGTGCGGATGATCGGGCGGTTGCTGACCTGGCCAGGCAAGGCCCCAGGATAAGTGAAGGCCTTTTCACCGAAGAGATTCGCGCAGCTGGTATATAGCACAAGTTCCAGTTCCACGGATTGGCCGCGGAGGTCTGCGGGAATCTCCCAGACAAACGGCGCCCACAGGCGCGTCCCGATCGAACGGTGGTTGACGCGCAGTTCCGCCGCAAGGCCCGACGTGTCGATTTGCACGGAGCGCGCAGTCGCGGGGATGGCCCAGGTGCGGCGTTTGACCAGCTTCCCGACATAGCCGAAGAGGCCCTTGCCGTCGTCGCGGCCGCGCGCAAGGGGGCCGTCGGGCGACTGGGCGAAGTCGCCGAGCAGGAACGCACATGGCAAATACGGATACTCCTGGGCGCCATTGACCAACTCCAGTCGGTGCGAACCTGGCGGCAACTGGAATGGGGCGGTCTCCTGGTAGAGTTCGGAAAAGCCGCGCGGCAGCCCAGTGCAGGGGCGGTCGGCGGTCACGGGGCGGCCGTCAAGCAGCAGTTCCACGGGCGCGTGGCTGCGGATGGCAAGCGCAACCCCTTCCAAGGCTTCTGCCACGGTGAACTCCATTCGGGTCTCGCCATTGATGAAAAGGGTGCGCATCGTGTTGGGGGATTCGCGGCGCACCTCCCAGCCCTCGCGGGGCAGCGGGGACGGCGGAGCGGTCTCCTCTGCGGGAGAGGCGGCGGGGGGGAGGATGGCGACGCCCTCCGCATGAAGCGTGAAGCGGCGCCGCCCCGAGGCGGTCTCCAGCACGAGCCTGCGGGCGATGCCACGGAGATTGATGACGAGCAGGTCCCCGTCCTGATACTCACGGAGGAAGAGATCGGTGGCGGCGCCGCCATCGGCCTCGGTGATGCGCGGCCGATCGGGGAAGGTCTCGTCGAGCCAGGCGTGGAAATCGCCGAAGTTGGTGAAGCCCTTTCCCGAGCGTTCTTCCTGGAGGGTGCCGTTGCGCCAGGCGAGAATGACGGGAGCGTCGGAGGCATCCTGCGGCAGCAGCAATTGCCAGGAGACCTGGGCGGCGGTGAGTTGCCGCGCCAGGTCGGAGACGGGCTGCGCGGTGTACGGGTAGCGCACGGCGACGCGGAAACGGCGCGCCTTGCCCGCCCACGCGGCGGCGCGCCTAGCCTCCTCGCCCAATTCAGGGAAGAGCGGAAACCACGGCTGGGTATGGGTGAAGGGATTGAAGTAGTAGGGCTTCTCGATATTGCCACGCACGTCCAATGGCGAAACCGCCATGACGTATCTGCTGACCCCGAAGGCGGCGGCAAGCCAGAACTGGCGGCGGATGTGCCCGAGCGTCATGCTGCAGGGCCCCACGGCATACAGTTCCGCCAGTCCGCCGTGGTTGCCTTGGCGGTCGATGGCGTACATCGCCGTGCCGTAGGTCAGCCATTCGGTGCGGTCCATCGTGCCTTTCGTGCGGATGTCATCCATCCCTGGCAGGGTGAATCCGCTGAGGACTTCCAGCGGATGGCCGTTGCAGCGCAGCGCGGCCTCCGCGCTGATTTCATTCATCAGATGGCCAGTGAGCACCAGGCCGCGCTCACGGCACCACGCGGAGACGCGGTCGGCAAAGACGGTGCGGAAGCGCCTGGCCAGCAGCCGATGAAGCGGCTCTTGGTAGAAGGCGGCGCCGTGGGTCGCGAGGGCGCGGCGGATGTCGTCCCGCAGTCCGCCGCCCGTCAGGCGCCGATAGTCCTCTTCCAGGCCAGTGTAGTAGGGGAGCGTGAGGACGGCGTCTTCGGTGTGGCTGTCGCGGAAGAACGCGAGGTCGGGCTCGTCGGTGAAGAATCCTTTGACGAGGGTCCCGAAATATTGCCCGAGGCGCTTTTCGTAGACGGCGTGGGTATTTTGGATGAAGCAATCGACGGCGGCGGGATTGCAGAGGTCGGTTTCGCGCGTGCCGCGCCGCACTTCGAAGGTGACATCGCCGTCGCCATTGGGAACGACGCAGAGCATCTGGGTGGCGAAGTCGGGGTGTTCGCGGAGCACCTTCCCATTGCAGGTGCCGCTGGGCCAGTTGAATTCATCGTAGAGCCAGATGGAGGTGAAGCCGAGGCGCGTCGCCTCTTCGCAAATCCATTCGCAGATTCGGAGCCACTCTTCGGAGAGGTATTCGACTTCACAGCCGCTGCGGGGGTAGATCAGGAACTGGCTTACGCCGACCTGCCGCCATTCCGCCAAGGTCGAGGCAATGACCTGGCGGGTCGGGCGGCCAGTGATGGCCCCCATGGGAATCAGTGGATTTTCAGCGCTCATACACAGAAGTCCCAGACAAAAAACCAGGGAAGCAATGACGGCCCTCTTGGGAACCAGTGGATTTTCAGCGGGCATACGGTGTGACGATGGCGGCCAGGCGCTAATCGAATGTCAACACCCAGGTCTGCGCGCTCCTGGAGGAGAGGCGGAGCGTCTTGCCGTCAGGCAGGAGCTGCACGGGTTCGCCGAACAGGTCTTTGACGCTCTTTACGGGGGCGGGCAGCAAAACCGTGATGGTTCCTGCGGCGCCCGTGTGCACGCCGAGGCCGCGCGAACCCCCGATCAGGATGGCGGGGTCGGCGGTGAGGCGATGGAGCCCCGCCTGCCCGAAAATCTCCTGCCAGACGGCAGGCTCGGTGATCGGGGCGCCAGAGAAGACCGCGGCGGAGCCGTCAGGCAGCGTCTTGCGGACGAGCGCGGGCTGGTTGCCGTCGGCGTAGCGCCCGAGCACGACCGCCGCGGCATCCTCGGAGTGCACGCGGGGACTTTCGGCAAGCGGAATCTTGCGGGAGATGAAGTTCATCTGGCTCCCGTTGGCCAGGATGACGGCGAGGGGCTTGCGCGCCTCCTCGACGGCAAGGCGGATGCCAGTGAGGCGCTCCATGGCGGGGGCGCTCCAGCCGTCGGGGGTGACGAGGCCAGGCGCATAGCACCAGACGACGGTCTGTCCGCGCTGGCGGAAGCGGCGGAGCCACTCCTGGGTCGGCGCATCGGGCTGGTTGATGGCGTTGAGGAAGACGACGGCACGGTACTGCTGCGGCGATTTGGCGACGAGGTCGGCGGGCGACAGCAGGTCGTAGAGGTATCCAGTGCGGTTCAGGGCGTGCAGGGCGTATTCGGCGAGGGCGGGTTTCATCACCTGCTGGCGGTTGCGCTCGGGATAGCTGTGCTCCAGCAGGTCGTTGTGGTCAAGCACCACCGCGATGTCCGCCGCGACGGAGTTGGGGGCGTGGCGATAGAGTTCGGGGAAGAGCGAGACGCCCTGGTGGAAGACCGTAAGGATCTCGGGGCCGTTGAACCACGCGCGCGGCGTGCGCTGGTTGACCTGAAGGAACTGCACCCCGCAGCCGCGGAGGAAGCCATTGGCGAAGTCGCGCTTGATGAGCGCCGCGTTGTCGTCGGCGTTTTTGGCGTGGTTCAGGCTGTTTTTGCCACTGTAGAGAGTGCGGGTGTCGGCCTCGAAGAGGTGCAGTTTTTGATGGCGGAGGAAGACGGACGGGAGCGACCGCGGCATCCCGTCGCCTCCGACCGCGCGGCTGGGCGCCTCATAGCCATACGGGCACGAGAGGAAATCGATGTCGGGACTGGACAGGACGTAGTCGAGTTCCGCGTTTCCCTTTTCCGAGTAGGGATAGGGCGAACTCAGAACATATCCGTAGTAGGCTCCAACCAGCAGTTTGGGGGCATTCTCCTTGACGGTGCGCGCCAGCCTGAGGAGGGTCTCGGCGACCACGTGCGCGTGGCAGTGGTAGTAGTCGATGGTCTGCTTGTCGTGGGCG
>JAEEXV010000113.1 GCA_016287975.1 Lentisphaeria bacterium
GACACCATCCACATCGCCTCGGGCACGCCGCCAGACATCGCCGCCACGCCCGACCGCGCGGCGCTCTGGGCCGCCGACGCCCCGCCGGTCTTCCGCGCGGATCTGCTCCTGCGCGCCTACCGCGACCTCGACTGGCGCAACAACCCGCCCACCGACGAGGCCGCCCTCGTCGGCCGACTTCACGGCACCGTCATCCGCCTCGTCCCCAACCCGTCCCCCAATCCCAAGATCACCTTCCCCTCCGACTTGACTCCCCAGGCCTAACCCCCATGCCCACCCCGCCTTCCAAACGCCGCCTCGGTTTCAGCGCCTTCCTCGCGACCCTCTTCCTGGGCGCATTCAACGACAATGTCTCGAAACTCCTCGTCATCTGCTACGGCACCGAGGTCCTGGGCGCGGACTCCCGCGCCGCCGCCGTCTTCCTGCCCGCCGCCGCCGCCTGCTTCATCCTGCCCTTCCTCGTCTTCTCCGACCTCGCGGGGCACCTCGCCGACCGTTTCCGCAAGCGCACCGTCATGATCTGGGCCAAGGTCGCCGAGATCGCCATCATGGCGCTGGGCTTCCTGCTCGCCCGACAGGGCGCCGTCTATCCGCTCCTCGCCGTGCTCTTCCTGATGGGCGCCCAGAGCACCTTCTTCTCCCCCGCCAAATACGGCTTCCTCCCCGAGACCCACTCCGAGGAGGAACTCCCCAAGGCCAACGGCCACACCCAGCTCTGGACCTTCCTCGCCATCATCGCAGGCGGCGCCGTCGGCGGCAAAATCGCCGCCAAATACGGCACCGCCCCCGCTGGCGGCTTCGTCTGGTGCATCGCCTTCGCCGCCCTCGGCACCATCACCTCCTTCTTCATCACCCCCACCCCGCGCTGCCAGCCCGACCTCGCCTTCCGCTGGCGCGACCCCATCACCCCGCACCTCGCGACCTTCCGCGAAATCCGCCGCGACCAGCCCCTCCTGGTCGCATTCTTCGGCAATACCTTCTTCTGGTTCATGGGCACCATCCTCCAACTCGTCCTCATGACCCTCGCCAAAGTCACCCTCCACGGCGACAACCTCCTCGTCGGCAAACTCCAGGCCGTCGTCGCCCTCGGCATCGGCATCGGATGCACCCTCGCGGGATACGCCTCCAAGGGACGCATCCGCTTCGACTTCGTCCGCCCCGCAGGCCTCGCCCTCGCCATCACCGCCTTCGCCATGGCGATCTTCGGCGCCTGGCGCCTCCCCGCCTACCTCTTCACCATCCTCCTCGGATGCTGGGCAGGCATCTACCAGCTCCCCCTCGGCACCGCCATCCAAGACCGCTCCCCCGCCACCCAGCGCGGACGCTATCTCGCCGCAGGCAACATCCTCGACAGCGTCTCCATGATCGCCGCCAGCATCCTCCTCGGCCTCCTCAGCCTCTGCCACGTCGGCGCCCGCGGCGTCTTCGCCGTCGTCGGCGCCCTCATGCTGCTGGCGCTGCCCTGGTTCCAATTCGAGCGCAAATGACATGCCATCGCCCAAACGCCTCCAACTGCTGCTCCTCCTAACCGTCCTCGTCGCGGGGGGATGGTTCTATTCCTTCGGCTCCTGGAACTCCAGCGCCCGCTACGACGCCGTCTTCACCATCGTCGAGAACGGCACCTTCCAGATCGACCGCTTCCTCCCCGATCCCGAATACGGCTTCAACACTGGGGACTGGTCCCAGCACGACGGCCACTACTATTCCTCCAAGGCCCCTGGCTCCAGCCTCCTCGGCGCCCTCGCCTACGCTCCCGCCTACTGGGTCGGCCAGGGCCTCTTCCGCGCCGGCCACACCCCCGCCATCGACCTCTTCTATGTCTGGTGGATCAACTTCTGGGTCTCCGTCGTCCCCCTGGCCCTGGGCGCGCTCTGCCTCTTCCGCCTGCTGATCGCCTGGCGGCGCCCGCCGCGGCAGGCCTTCTTCTGGGCGCTCCTCTACGCCCTCGCGACGCCCCTCTGGCCCTACAGCACCCAACTCTGGGGGCACCCCCTCGCCGCCGCCTGCCTCGCCGCCGCCCTCTACGCTCTCTGGAAGCCCGAGCCCGCACCGCTCCTCGCGGGCCTTGCCTTCGGCGGCGCCGTCCTCGCCGACTACGGCGCCGCGCTCGCCATCCCCTGCCTCGCCCTGCCGCTCATCGTCCGCCGCGACTGGAAGGGACTGCTCCGCATTGTCCTGGGCGGGCTCCTACCCGCCCTCGTATTCTGCTGGTACCACTGGGTCTGCTTCGGAAACCCCTTCACCATCGCCAACGCCTACGCCAATCCCGTCTTCCTGCAGAGCGAAGGCGCGGGCGGCATGATGTCCAGCTTCAGCCTGGTGAAACTCTGGAAACTGCTTTTCGGCATGTACCGAAGTTTCCTCTGGGCCTCGCCTATTCTCATACTCGCCGTCCCCGGCTTCCTCGCCCTCTGGCGCCAGCACCGACGTGCCCACGCGATCGGCCTCGCCCTCTGCTATTTCGCGGGCCTCCTCCCCAACGCCGCCTACGGCTTCTGGCATGCGGGCGCCTCCATGGGCACCCGCTTCGTGCTCTATTCCATCCCCGCCCTCGTCCTCCTCGCCGCGCACTTCGACCTCTCCACCGCCCCGCGCCAGTGGCTCGCCTGCCTCCTCGCCGCCGTCTCCCTCGCCAATATGTACACGGTCTCCAGCATCTCCGTCATCACCCCCGAGGCGCGCCCCAACCCCATCTACCAGGACGCCTGGTGGATGACCTGGCGCGACCACGCCAAAAACCGCAACCGCTCCATGGGTCTCCGCCTCTACGACACCGTCCTCGAAAACCGCGTCACCCGAAACCCCGTCCGCCACGCCGTCTCCCCAGGACGCCTCCTCTTCGGCCACCGCAGCACTCCCTGGTCCGACACCATCCTCCTCGCCGCCCTCGCCGCCATCCTCCTTTGGCTCGGCCGACGCGACCTCCGCCTGCCGCCCTCCTGGAAGCCCGCCGCGCACGACTGGCTCCGCGCCGCGCCGCCGCGCCTCCGCTCCCCCTGGGCCTGGATCTTCCTCGCCGCGCTTCTCGCCTGGCTCTGCCTCCCAGGCCTCGGCCCCTGGGGAAACGAGCAGAACCTGCACCTCTTTCAGCCCGCCCTCGACGGCGTCTTCGGCCCCGACGCGCGCGACGCCAACCACTTGGCCATCTCACACACCCCCTACGTCGCCACTCCGCTCCTCTGGATCTACCAGGCCTTCCTCACGCTGCATCCCAGCCCTATCGTCCTCGCCTGGTGCCAGGCGCTCCTGAACGCCGCGATCGTCCTCTGGGCGATGCACCTCCTCGCGCGGCACTGCCTTCTCCCGCGCGCGCCGCTCTTCTGCCTCGCGCTCGTGCTGCCTGGCTGGTGGATGCTTCTCCACACCATCGGCCCACACGCATTCGCCCCCGCTCTCGTGCTGCTGTCGCTTTCCTTCTTCGCCAGCTACACTCCCGCCGACAAGCGCACCCACCTCCCTGCCCTCTACGGAGGCTGCCTGTCTGCCATCGCCGCCATCGCCCTCTCCCGCGCCGCCTTGCCATATCTGTGGGCCGCCCTCCTGCTCTCGGCCCTCTGCATCTGGCAGAAGCCCGCCAGACGCGACCCACGCAACTATCCCGTCCTGCTGCTCGGCCTCGGCGGCTTCGCGGTCCTGCTCATCCGCCTGAAGCGCTTCCACGACGGCCCCGACCGCGGCACCTGGCCCGACGCCCTCCAAAACCTCGCCGCCCTCTTCGCGCCCAACGGCCTCCCCCACCGCCTGCGCCTCCTCGCCCTCCTCATCGGCCTCCTCTTCGCCGTCGCGGGCGCTCTCCTGCTGCTGCGGAACCGCAAACGCTTCCGCGAGGAGCCGCTCGCCCGCGCCGCGGCCTGCGCATTCGTCGCCCTCCTCGACCTTCTCATCGCCGTCCGCCAGGATCCCGCCGCCGCCCAGTGCATCGGCTGGCCCGCGCTCCTCCTCCTCGCCATTGTCGGCGCGCAGTTCCTCAAGCCCATCTGCCGCCCGCTGCTGCCCATCGCCGCCGCCATCACGCTCGTCGTGTTCCTCGCCATCCGCCATCGCGACGCCCTCACCCTCGCCCGACAGTGGCGCTGCGCCAAGGCCGCCGCCGCCCTCCGCTACCACGCGGAAAAGCCCCGCCCCAAGGTCCGCCCCCACCCCACCCTCGCCAAGGAAGACCTCGACTGGGACGCCTTCCACGATCTCGAACACCTCGCCTACAAGACCATCCCATACCGACTCACCTGCATCCCCGCCGAAGGCAATTTCCGACGCATCTACATCCGCCGCACCGGCCGCAACCGCTACCTCACCATAGAAACCCAGCCAGCCCGCCCCTAAGCCGCCGCTCCACCAACTCGCGCCGCGCCCGCATTTACCCGGCGTGTGCCGGCGGCCTTGCCCGCCGGGCGGCTCCGCTCCCCCGCCCATCTCCGCGCCGCACCCGCATTTACCCGGCGTGTGCCGGCGGGCTTGCCCGCCGGTCAGCTC
>JAEEXV010000114.1 GCA_016287975.1 Lentisphaeria bacterium
GCCGGAGACCAGCGCGCAGCCGACGACCATCAGCGCCAGCGCCGCGCATTTGAGCGGCGTGAACGGCTCGCGGAAGAAGAGCCGCGCCAGGATGCTCACGAAGATCGGCGAGGTATAGAGAAGAATGACCGCGATGCCCAGCGAGGTGCGCTGGATGGTCGTGAAGTAGCAGTAGTTGAAGCACAGGATGCTCACCAGGCCGCTGCCCGCGAAGCACCACAGGTCCTTCCAACGGATCCGCAGCGCCGATGGACGCAGCAACGCCGCCGCCGCCCACAGCGCGACGCAGGTGCCGAGGGCGCGCACCGCGACCACCTCCGGCGTCGTCAGCAGCCCCGCCCCCGCGAGATGGCGCACCCACAGCCCCATCGTCCCCCACAGGATTCCCGCCGCCGCCACCAGGACCGCCCCTCCTTGCAGAATGCGCATTGCCTTCGTCATGCGCGTTAATGTAATCCCGCCGCGAAAATCCCCGCGACGCCGCTCAGTCCCGCCGGCGCAGATTACATTAGGCAAAACCACCAATCCTCCCGCATCCCCCCTTCTCCCATGACCTGCTACCGTCCCATCCCGTTCTATTTCATCAACACGACCGATCCGGAGGCCCTCAGCCAGGCGGAGGCGAACGCGGCCATGCGGCGCATGTCGGAGCAGGGTTTCGGCGGCATCGTCCTCTTCAACAAGCCCCCGACCGGCTTCGACCGCGAGGGCTACCTTTCGGACGAATGGTTCGCGATGACCGAGAACTTCGTCCGCGCCGCCCTCCAGGAGGGGCTGGAACTGTGGATCAACGACGGCTTCAACTTCCCGCCGGGGGACGCGGCGGGCCGCATCGAGGCGCGCGATCCCTCCCTGAAGCAACACCGCCTGCGCCCGAATCCGGAGGGGCGCCTGGTGGTCGCGGAGGTGCCGTGGGGCTTCCCCGCCTTCGAGGAGCCCGAGAGTTCCGCCCTCTTCATCGAGTTGGTCTATGAGGAATACCGGCGCCGCCTCGGACACTATTTCGGGCATGGCATCACGGGCTTCTTCTCCGACGCCGACAACCGTCGCATCCTCCCGCATCTCATCCCCGAGCTCCGGGGCGAGAACTACTATCCGTGGAGCCGCCGGTTCCCGCAACTCTTCGCGGAGCGCTTTGGCTACCGCATCGAGGAGCGCCTCGCCGCCCTCTTCGGCGGCACTGACCCGCAGGTCGCCCGCGACTACTGGTGCCTCGCGGGCGACCTCTACCAGCAGTGGTTCCGGAACAACCACGAGTGGTGCGCCCTCCACGGCCTCCTCTACACCTTCCACACCTCCGACACAGGTCCCATCCCCCTCAAGGAGTGCTTCCGCAGCTCCCTCTACAGCGAAGGACAGGCCCTCACCCTGCTCCGCCATTCGGACCTGCCCGGCACCGACCACGAAATCCTCGAACTGGATGGCGGCACCCACTACGACCAGCGCCTCTTCCATCCCGCCGTCACCCTGGGCGGTGGCACCGAGCGCCTCCATGATCCCGCCTTCGCCCAGACCGCGCGCGACGTGCGCGCCAAGATCGCCGGCTCCGCCGCGCACATCTTCGGGAAAAAGCGCGCGATGTGCGAAATGTTCGCCGCGACCAACTGGGGCGCCACATACGACCAGCTGCGGCGCATCGCCGCCTGGCAGATCCTGCAGGGCATCAACTTCATCGTCCCGCACGCCGTCCATCACCGCTTCTTCGGCGAGACCAAGTTCTTCGCGCCGCCGGAGTTCAGCCTCACCACCATGCGCACCGGCGTCCGCGCCTTCAATGACATGCTCGCCCACGCCTGCCAGGCCGCCGCGGAAGGCGAACTCGTCGCCCCCGTCTGCGTGCTCGACCCCACCGAGGCCGTCTGGCAAGGCGCCGACCCGACGCCCTTCTTCACGCTCTGCGACCGCCTGAACCGGCAGCCCGTCGGCTATGTCATCGGCACCCGCGAGGACGCTGCGCGCTTCCCCGTCGTCCTCGACCCGCTCGCCACGCCGGACGCGCCCATTCCGGAAACCGACTGCTCCTTCGACGGCGGCGAAGTCGCCTGGATGCGGCGGCGCCTCCCCGACGGCGAGGAATACCTCCTTGTCGCGAACATCTGGGCCGACCGC
>JAEEXV010000006.1 GCA_016287975.1 Lentisphaeria bacterium
AGCTACCCGCCCGCCGCGCGCGGCTACGCCGAATCCGCCCGCATGGTCTACCGCTATCTGCTGGACTTCCCCTCCAACCGCCATCTGCGGGAGACCGGCGAGCCGGGCACCGCCTACGCGAAGAACTACTTCATCTCCGAAATGTACGCGGGACTCATCCGCGCCATGGTCCACTATGCGCAAATCGACGGGGCCGACCGCGAACAGGCGATGGCGACGGCGCGCAGGGCCGCCGACTTCCTCCTCTCCATCAGCGAGCCGGCGGACGCGCCGCTGGCGCATTTCCCGCCGACCTACCTCAACGCCCCCGCGCAGTTCGAGGGGCAGACCATGCTCATCTATCCCGCCGTCGCCGCCAAGTCCTACCTCCTGCTGGGCGAGGCCACCGGCGAGGAGAAGTACATCCAGGCCGCCGTCGCCATCGCGGAGACCTATCTGAAGCTGCAAGGGGAGGACGGCACCTGGCCTTTGAGGCTGATGGCCAAGGACGGCTCGCCCGCCGGCGACAACCGCCTCCTGCCCATCGACTGCGTCATCCCGCTCATGGAGCGCCTCCACGCGCGCACCGGCGACCCGCGCTACCGCCACTGCGCCGACCGCGCCTTCGCCTACGTGGAAAACGGCCCGCTCAAAACCTGGAACTGGGAGGCCCAGTTCGAGGACACTGAACTGACCGCCAAGTTCCAGAACATGGGCCACCAGGACGCCGACGCCACCGCCCTCTACCTGCTGCGCCGCTTCCCCGGCGACCCCAGGCGCCTCGCGCAGGCGGAGGAAATCCTCCGCTTTGCCGAAGACCAGTTCGTCTGCTGGGAGGCCCCCTGGAAGGGGCGCCGCCTCCCCTCCGACCTCCGCGAGGGCTTCTGGAGCAAGGACACCGACAACTGGCACACGCCCGCCGTCGTGGAACAGTTCGACTGCCGCTGGCCCATCGATTCCTGCGCCGGCAAGCTGCTCGTCCCCTGCCTCGCCCTCCACAGGGCCACCGGGGACGGGCGCTGGCTCCAGAAGGCCCGCGCCCTCGCCGACAGCATGACCCAGATGGTCCAGCCCGACGGACGCCTCCCCACCTGGTGGATTCAGCCCGACCACGCCGGCAACGACTGGCACTACAACATGATCCAGTCCGCCGAGGCCCTCGAGGAGCTGGACGAATTCCTGAAGACAACGGGCAACAAGGAGAAGTGACGATGACGAACCGTAAGGCATTACTGTTTTGTGGCACGGCGTTGGCGTGGCTGCTGGCCGCATGGCCGACGGCGGCGACGGCGGCCGAGGCGGCCGCCCTGGACACGCCCGCATGGCTGCCGTGGCAGGCGCAGGCCATCCCCGTGGGCAACGAGCGGGACGGCTTCGTGGATAGCGTACAGGGGCGCATCACCTACAGCGACCCCGGCTCCTGCGAGGCCAACGTCAGCGTCCCCTACATGGCGAAGGTGCCCGACGAGAACCGCCTGCTGCTGCTGGTCACCACCGGCGAGCAGAATCTCCGCAGCCATCTGCTTTCCAGCACCGACGAGGGCGAGACATGGCAGGAGTACACGCGGCCGGAGGACGACCGCTGCGGCTGGGGCGGCTTGGCCTGCTGCGGCAACGGCATCATGTTCACCACCGGCCGGCGCTCCGCCGACGGCGGCCATCATTGGGTGACACGGGAGATGGGTGACAGCACATGGCGCTTCGGCAGGAATGCCTACGAGTGGGATCCCCCCGTGCTCGATCCCAAGAGCAACGGGCAGCATCTCCTCGTGGCCTCCTGCTACACGCGCTTCACCCTCACCCCCGAGGCGAAGGCCATGGCGCTGCTGCAGGAGAGCTTCGACGGCGGCCAGACCTGGAGCGAGCGGCGGGGCGTCCCCGAGTTCGCGGGCGCCTGCGAGGTGGCGCTGGCCTACAACGCGCAGGGCGAACTCGTCGCCGCCATGCGCACCATCTCAACCCCCGCCCCCACCGACGACCACGGCACCCGCCTGGAGTATTCCTACTCCACGGACGGCGGCAAGACCTGGGCGGCCCCCAAGGTCATCGCCGGCAACGGACGCCACCACCCCTCCATGGCCCTCCTGCCCGACGGACGCATGGTGATGAGCTACGTCGTGCGCACCGGCTACCCCATGGTCGGCGACGAGTTCGCGTATGGCATCGAGGCGGTCGTCAGCAGCGACGGCGGCCACACCTGGGACACCGACCACCGCTACATCCTCTCGCGCTGGACCAGCGACTGCGTGGTCACCGACGCCAAGGGCTATTCGTTCCAGGGCGAGCACTACCTCTTCGCGCCGCAGTGCACCTCCACGGTCTATCTCCCGCAGAGCGACTGCCTTGTCACCGCCTACGGCACCTTCCAGAACGCGCGGAACCTGCTGAGCGAGGGCGAGAGCCGCCCGCGCCAGGTGGCCCTGGTCAAATGGAAGCCGCTGGACAGCTACAGCCAGGAGAAGGCGCCCCCGCCGCCCGCGCTGACGGCCGACGAGGCGCTCGCCCGCCTGCGCGACAACCCCTACTGGTCCGTCAACTACGTCGCCGTCAACGGCCTGCCCGACTGCGGCTGGAGCAACCACTATCCCCCGCAGGCGCTCTCGCTCCACGACGGCTGGCTCCGCCTGGACAACCGCGGCCGAAGCACCGCCTGCTCGCTCCATGTGCGCGGCACCGACCATCTGGAGCGCATCAACGGCCCCGTCGGACTGCGCCTGAAGGCGCGCGTGGTGGAATGCGACGACGGCGGCAAGCCCCTGCGGCTGGTCCTCGCCAGCACGCTCGGCTGCGGACGCGACAAATACAGGTTCCTCCTCTTCATCGACCGGGACGCCAATGTCCGCACGCCTTTCGGCGACTTCACCCTCCCCGTCGGCCGCGATACCTCCTTTACCCTCGAAATCTATGCGAACCCCGCCACCCGCCGCGCCTACCTCTGGCTGGACGGCCAGCTGGTTGCCGACACCGAGTTCACCCCGGAATACGAGCCGGCGGAAGACCCCGCCAGACTCTACATCGGACACGGTTCCGGAGCCATAGGCGGCATCGTCGAAATCGC
This sequence comes from Lentisphaeria bacterium, assembly GCA_016287975.1. The sequence continues at coordinate 3,038 of JAEEXV010000006.1, forward strand.
CGACTTCAAGTTCGGACAGGTGAAGTAGCCGGCCAGGCGACGCCTCAAGACCATCGCGACCAATTCCCCGCAAGGAAAAAGCAATGAAACACATCGGTTTGTCCCTGGCCACCGCAGTGCTGTTCGCCAGCCTGGGCGGCATCCTGAAAGGCGCGGAAGCCGTCGGCGCGGCGCCGGAAAACTACTGGCAGGCGTGGGAGCCGTGCACCATCGCCATCGGCAACGAGCGCGACGGATTCCTCGACAGCGTTCCGGGCCGCCGCGCCCTCACCGTCACCGAAGGCGAGGCGGTGGAGCTGCAGATGCCCTATCTGGCCAAGGCGCCGGACGAGAACCGCTATTTCCTGATGTTCACGCGCCTGACGGCGGATGGTCTCAAGGGGACGCTGCTGGAGAGCGCCGACGAGTGCGAGAACTGGCGCAACGTCCCCGTCGCCGGCGGCCTCGGCCAGAACTGGGGTCTGTGCTGCCTCGGCCATGGCAGGATGATCGCCTCCAACGGCTTCTGGCGCTCGGAGGACAACGGCCGCACGTGGACGCACCGCGACACCGGCTTCGACGACCCGCGCTTCGTCGGCTCCGTCGTCGGCTGGGATCCGCCGCTGGTCGTGCCAGGCAGTGACGGACAGCACATTCTGGACACCGCCTTCTGGGGGGCCTCCCGGGGCGGCACGGAAGTCAGATACACCCCCCTCATCCGCGAAAGTCATGACGGCGGACACGCATGGACGCCGTGGCGCGGCCTCCCCGAGTTCGCCTGCGGCGCCAATGAAATCGCCATCGCCTACAACGCCAAGGGCGAACTCCTGGCGGGCATCCGCGAGGAAAACATCGGCGGCGTCTCCGACGACCATTTCTGCCGCCTGAGCACGTCGATTTCCACCGACGGCGGCCAGACGTGGGCGCAGCCGAAGGTCGTCGCCGGCAACGGCCGCCATCATCCCTGCTTCGCCACGCTGCCCGACGGACGCGTCGTGCTGACCTACGTGGTGCGGCTGGGCTACCCCAAGACCGACGGCCGCAACACCTACGGCGTGGAGGCGGTCGTCAGCTACGACGGCGGCCGCACGTGGGACACCGACCACCGCTACATCCTCGCCAAATGGACCCACGACTGCCTGCTCAAGGACGCGTCGGGGGACACCGTGGAGGTCGCGCACTACTATGGCGCGTCGCAAAGCACATGCACGCTATATCTTCCCGAAAGCGGCTGCCTCATAACCATCTACGGCACGGGGCAGAACCGCAGCTTCATCAACGAGGAGGGCATGCCCCTGCCGCACCAGGTGGCCGCCCTCAAGTGGATGCCCATGCCGCGGGAGCAGTACACCAAGGAGAAGGCCGCGCCGCCGGAGCCCATTCCCGCCGACGAGGCGCTTGCCAAGCTGCGCGCAACCTCCCGTTGGGCCGCCAGCTACAACGCCATCCTGGGGCTGCCGGATGGCGGCTGGGTGAACTACTATCCCGAAAACCGCGTCAGCATCCAGGACGGATGGCTGGTGATGAACCACCGCAAGATCGTCACGGGATTCTACCGCTTCCGCGGACTGGACCGCCTCGTGACCATCTACCGCGCCTTCGGCCTGCGCCTGCGGGTGGAGATTCCGCAGGACGAGGACGACGGCAAGCCCAACCGGATGACCCTCTACGCCGTCCTCGACAGCGGCCCCAACAAGCACAGCTTCTACCTGACCATCAACCGCAACGCCAACCTCGGCGGAAACCTGGGCAACATCGAGCTGCCCACCGAGGTCGGCAAGCCATTCCTGCTGGAGGTCTGGGCCGACCCCGGCAGCCGCCGCGCGCGCGTCTGGGTGGACGGCGCACTGGTCACGGACAGGGAATACACGCCCGAACCCATCGAGCCGGAGAAGCCCTCCACGCTTTACTTCGGGCAAGGCACCCGCAGCGTGGACGGCACCGCCAAGCTCGCCTTCCTCCAATTCGGCGCCGTCGAATAGGCGCAGCCCCTAACGGCGGACCCGCCTCGCCGCCCAGAACCTGCATTGACTGATTCGCCCATGCCCAGACACATCATTGCCGCCGCGCTGGCGGCCGCACTGGCCTTCGCCGTCCGCGCCCTCCCGGCCCATTCAGAGGAGACCACCATGACCGAGACCGCCGCCGCCAGCCCGCTGGCCGAATACGACCGTCCCGTGCGCCCCGGCGGCGTCAACGGACAGGAGTTCTGGAACGGACGTGCGCGCTTCTTCATGTACGCGCCTGCCTTTGACTTCAGGCCCGTCGAAGGCGCGGCGCGCTACCGCTTCGAGATTGTGGACGACCTCCACGAGCGCCACAGCTTCGAGGCGACCGCGCCGACGGCGGCGCTCTCCCCCCTGTGGGGCAGTCTCCCGACGGGCTACGTCACCGTCACCTGCCAGGCGGTTGGCGGCGAAGGGCAGCTGCTTGACGTCAGCGGCGAACGCACCTTTTGGAAATCGG
>JAEEXV010000115.1 GCA_016287975.1 Lentisphaeria bacterium
CGCCGCCGCCGACAACTGGGACGACCTCAAGGACAAGGGCCCGGGCGGCAAGGTCGGCAGGTTCGGCAAGATCACCGAGGACGCGACCAAGAGCGACGAGATCGGCAAGGACGACACCATCGACTACATGGAGTTCGACCTGGACAGCGCGGCGAAACTCTCGTTCCGCGTCACCGCGGGCAACCCCGCCAAGTTCGGCGTCTACGAACTCGTCTCGAAGACGGCGAAGGACGGCACGGTCACCTACTCGCTCAAGTCGCTGCAAAGCGTCAGCCTCAAGGCTGGCACGGCGACGACCCCAGCGCTGCTGCTGAACGCGGGCACCTACTACCTCAGCATGGCCGCCACCGACAAGAAGGCGGGCAACGCCCCCTACACCGTCGCCGTCGATCCCGCGACCGTCTACTTCACCAAGGGCGACAACTCCGACGACTGGGGCGATGTCAAGGCCGTCGGTGCAGATGGCGCCGTCGGCGTCATCGACACTGCGGACGGCGTGCTCACCGCCGCGTCCGAGAACCCGATCCTCGAAGACTGGGTCGGCTTTGGGGACGCGGTCGACTACCGCGCGTTCACCCTGGACAGCGCGGCGTCGCTCGCCTTCGGCCTCACGGCGACGGACGCGACGAAACTCACGGTGTGGTCGCTCGCTGGCACGCCAGGCAAGTACAGCCTGAAGTCGCTCGGGAACGTCGCGGCGAAACTCGACAAGACGACTGGGGAGTTCGCGGGCACGACCAAGGCGATGCTGCTGACGGCGGGCACCTACTACCTCTCGGTGGAGTCCACCAACGCGGCCAAGGGCGGCAATGCGGACTACACGGTCGCGCTGAACGCGAAGAGCGCCTTCTTCACCAAGGGCGACAACTCCGACGACTGGGGCGATGTCAAGGCCGTCGGTGCAGATGGCGCCGTCGGCGTCATCGACACTGCGGACGGCGTGCTCACCGCCGCGTCCGAGAACCCGATCCTCGAAGACTGGGTCGGCTACGGGGACGCGGTCGACTACCGCGCGTTCACCCTCGACAGCGCGGCGTCGCTCTCCTTCGACCTCACGGCGACCGACGCCGCGAAACTCACGGTCTGGTCGCTAACCGGCACCGCCGGCAAGTACAGCCTCAAGTCGCTCGGCAATGTCGCGGCGAAACTGGACAAGACGACAGGCGAATACGCTGGCACGACCAAGGCGATGCTGCTGGAGAAGGGCACCTACTACTTCTCGGTAGAATCCACCAACGCGAAGAAGGGCGGCAGCGCCGACTACACGGTCTCGCTGAATGGAAACAGCGGCTTCTTCACCGTCGGCAACAATGACGACGACACCTGGGCGAACGCCACCGCCCTCGCCCCCGGCGAAGCGCTCGAGGACTGGGTCGGCTACGGCGACGCCATCGACTACCGGAAGGTCACCGTCGCCGAAACCGGCGGCTTCTACTCCTTTGACATCGCCGGCGCGGAAGGCGCCCTCAAACTCACCGTCTTCACCGTCGACGCGAAGGGCAAGCTGAAGTCCCTGAAGTCGATCGCGGTGAACGCCAAGAAACCCGCGCTCTCCACTGGACCGATTGCGCTCGCGGAAGGCGGCACCTACTACCTCGCCGTCGAGGCGACCGGCGCCAAGAAGGGCGACAGCAGCGGCTACACCGCCACGGTGAACGAACTCGGCGTCTTCACCGGCACCGACAACAACACCTGGGGGACGGCCACCGCGCTCGACGGAGAGTTCAATGGCTGCCTGGCCAAGGGCAAGGACGTCGACAACGTCGACTTCTTCGACCTCACTGGCTGGGAGGGCGGCCTCGCGCTGGAGATGGAGGCGGGCTCGGTCAAGGCATCGTTCTTCGACGCGAACCAGAAGGCGGTGAAAGTGCCCGTCACCTATGCCAACGACACCTCCAAGGCGGTCGCCTCGCTGACCCTCAAGGATGGCGACAAGCTCACCGACATGATCCGCCTGGCCGCCGTCGACGAATCGGTCAAATACCTGAAGATCGAGGCCGCCGGCTCCACCATGGCCAAATACACCCTCGGGATGCTGGCGTAATCCGAGGTCCGCCCATGCCGCGCACTGGCATGGGCGGCGCCCTCACCGCCCCGCCTTCCCCCGTGCCGATTTGAGCAGGCGGGGCAGTTCACCAAGCAGATAAAGCGGGAGATTGAGCAGCCCGCCATGGCAATGTCTTTCGGGGCGTCGGCCGATGCAATCATCGGTGCGATTCTGCATCGTCTGCTTGCATATCGGTCGGGCGATGCTATTTTTATGGCCAGGGCGGGGAAGGCTGGCGTCCGCGTGCCCGATGGGTGGCGCGATGATCGACGGAGAAAGGCGATGAAGACGATTCCACAAATTGCGATGGATGCGCGCGGCGCGATGCGGGCGCTGGCGGAGGCCTCTGGGGAGATGCGGCAGGCGGCGCTGAACGGCATGGCCGACAAACTGAAAGGGGTGAAGGCGGAGGTCTTCGCGGCCAACGCGGCGGATCTGGCGGCCGCGCCGTCACTCTCGCCCGCCTTCCAGAAGCGCCTGCTGGTCACGGAGAAGATCTTCGCGTATATGCTGAACCGCCTCCGCGAGGCGGCGGCGCTGCCTGATCCTGTCGGGCGCGTCCTGGAGGGGCGCACGATGCCCAGTGGCCTGGAGGTGCGGCGTGTGGCCGTCCCGATCGGCGTCGTCGCGATCATCTACGAGGCGCGCCCCAATGTGACGACCGACGCGGCGGCGGTCGCGCTCAAGAGCGGCAACGCCGTCATCCTCAAGGGCGGGTCGGAGTCGATCCGCACCAACCGCGTGCTTGCCGCCGCGATGCGCGAGGCGGTCGCGGAGGCGGGGCTGCCCGCCGACGCCGTGCAGTTCATCGACCGCACCGACCACGAGGCGGTCGCCGAACTGCTGCGCCAGGAGCGTTTTGTGGACCTGGTGATTCCGCGCGGCGGCAAGGGGCTCATCCGCGCCGTCGCCGAGGGCACGCGCATCCCCGTCCTCAAGCACTACGACGGCATCTGCCACCAGTATGTCGCCGCCGACGCCGACGCCGCGATGGCGGCCGCGGTCGTGGTCAATTCCAAATGCCAGCGCGTCGAGGTCTGCAATGCGCTGGAGACGCTGCTGGTGGACGAGGAGGGCGCGCCGCGCCTGCTTCCGCCGATCGCCGCCGCCCTGCGCGCCGAGGGCGTGGAGCTGCGCGGCTGCCCCGAGACCCGCGCGATCCTGCCCGAGTGCCTCCCCGCCACCGACGCCGACTGGGACACCGAATATCTCGCCCCGATCCTCTCGATTCGGGTCGTGCACGGGCTGGAGGAAGCGGTCCGGCATATCGCCGCGCACGGCTCGGGGCACACGGACGGCATCATCACCTCCTCGCTCGACCTGGCGCGGCGCTTCACGCTCGCGGTGGATTCCGCCTCCGTGCTGGTCAACGCCTCCACTCGCCTTTCGGGCGGCGGCGACTACGGCATGGGCGCAGTCGTCGGCATCAGCACCGACCGCCTCCATGCCCGCGGGCCCGTCGGCCCCGCGGAACTGTGCACCTACAAGTGGATCGCCATCGGCAACGGCACCCTGCGGAAGTGAACGGCGCGCCTCAGGAATCCGCCGCGGGGCGCCGCAGGGCCTGGCGGAGGACGGGGAGGATGCGGCGGTACATCCGGTGGAAGCCCAAATCGTTGGGATGGCAGCCGTCGACGGTGCAGGCGTCGTAGTCGTCGTCGCCGAAGAAGGATTCGCCGTCGATGAAATGGACGTTGCGGTCGCCGCGGTCGAGGGCGTGCTGGTAGGTGCGCTGGATGACCTCGCGCTGCGCGGCGGCGGTTGGCCTGCCCGTATGGATGAAATAGGTGCGGATGTCGCCCATGGAGAGCAGCAGGATGGGGAGGTCGGGCTGGGCGTCGCGCACGATGCGGAAGAAGGGCTCGTGCGTCGCTTCAAGATATTCGGGGTCGGGGGCGTTGTGGTCGTAGTCGAAGACGAAGGCGGAGAGCGTCAGGCGGGCGATGGCGCGGGCGATGTCGGGCTCGCCTTTGCAGCTGCCGCCCAAGCCGAGGTTGATCTGCTCGGCGTCGAGGGCGCGGCAGAGCATGGCGGTGTAGGTGTTGCCTGGGCGGGAGGCGCTGTTGCCCTGGGTGATGGAGGAGCCGTAGAAGAGGATGGGCGCGGGGACGGCGTGGGGCGGGGGCGGCAGCAGGACGCTGCCTTCCTTGAGGCCGATCTCCAGCGCCTCCACGCCTCCGTAGAGCGGGAGGTTGACCTGCCAGTCGCAGAGGAGCCCCTCGGGGTTTCGGCCGCAGAGACAGCGGATTTCGGGGGCGCCGTAGGCGGGGGTGACGGTGTGGTTGTGGCGCAGGAGATCGCCAGGGAGGCGGCGGTAGGTGTCGAAGCCGTTGCGGGCAGGCAGGGCGAGGTGGCCTGGATCGGTCCAGTGCGTGAGCCGCGCGCGGAGGCAGACCTCCGTTGAATCCGAGCGGAAGCGCACTGAGACGCCAGCGGTGTGCTGCGCCCGCAGCAGCGCATTGGAGTTGACCGCGGGCTCGGACAGATTCGGCGGCAGCCGATAGAGGCGCCGTCCGTTCTCCTGGAACCAGGCCAGCCCCTCCAGCGAGAAGGGCGCGGAGGTCGCATCGTGGAAACAGGCGCTGTCCGCGGGATCGGACGGCTGAAGTGGGAGGGTGTGCATCATGGTGGCTTGCGCGGTTTTCTGGCTGGAACTACGGAAGAAAGCGCCCATACCATACAAATCCCATCACTTCTCCGAGTGGCCCATGGCAGACCAGCGCAAGCAGGATGCGCGCGCGTTCGCGATTCAGCATGCCGACTGGCAGGAGTGGCAGCCGATCTTCGCAAGTCGCCCTGCGGAAGTCGTCTGCAACCAGATGATCGTGCTGATTCAGCAGGCCAGACATCTGCTGGACAAGATGATCGGGCACCTGGAAAAGGAGTTCAAGCAATACGGCGGCGTCCGCGAACGGATGCACGCCGCGCGGACGGCGGCCCGCGGGGAGCAATGGCTGGCCTCGATCTACAGTTATCTGGACAGCGCCCCCCGATGCCAAGACCCTCGCGACCTGTACAGAGGAAATGCGGCAGACCGTTGTCCAGAACGCCCGCCGCATCTGCCGCGAACGGGCCTGGCCGGCTACGGCAGGGTGATGGTGAGGGTGGCGGGGGTGTCGGCGATGAAGCCGTCGGCGGGGATGGTGGTGCCGTCGGGCAGGGTGGCGAGGAGGGCGGCGTCGGAGGCGCGGAGGGTGGCGCCGGCGGGGAGGTCGATGGTCCAGGCGGCCTCTTCGAGGAGGGCGACCCGCGCGTCGGGGGCGTCGGCGAGGAGGAGCGCGGCCTCGGCGGGGGTGGCGACGACATGGAGCGAGCCGCCCTCCCATTCGAGGGTGAAGCCGTGTGTCGTGGAGGTGGCCGCATGGGTGGCGTCGAGGACGGCGGGGGCGTCGTATTGTCCCGCGAAGCGGAGGGTGTAGAAGGCCTCGAGGGGATAGCCCATGGCGGTGGTGAAGGCGCGGAGGAAGACGGGCTGGTACACGGTGGTCTTGCCGACGGTCACGAGGCCGTTCTTGTCGACTTTCGCGTAGTTGGTCTTGGAGACGATGCTCCAGGTGGTGGCGACGGCGTTGCCGTCGATGGTGGCGGTGTATTGGAACTTGCCGTTGGGGGTGATGGTCTGGGGGCCGCTGATGACGAGGCTCCGCTCGTTGGCGTAGAAGAGGGTGGTGCGAATGGGTTCGCCCTTCGGGGTGGTGCCGTAGGTGCCCATCCAGGGCGCATGGACGACGGTCTTGGCCTGCAGGTCGGTCTCCGGCTCCAGGGTGGCGGGGAGGCCGAAGAAGTAGATGTCGAGGAGTTTCTTGCAGTTGTCGAAGGCGTGCCACTTGAGTGTCTCGACCGAGGAGGGGATGGTGATGGAGGCGAGTTTCGAGCATCCCTCGAAGGAGCTTCCGAGGATGGTCTTGAGTCCCTGCGGGAGGGTGATGCGGGCGAGGGAGGCGCAGCCGTAGAAGGCGCCGACCCCGATTTTCTGGAGGCTGGAGGGGAGGGCGACGCTGGCGAGTTTTTTGCAGTACTCGAAGGCGTAGTCGTTGATGACGGTGACGCCTTCGGGCACGATGATGGCGGCGAGGGCTGTGCACTCCTCGAAGCAGCCCTCGGGAATGGCGGTCAGTCCGGAAGGGAGGATGGCGCCGGTGAGTTTGGTGCAGCCGCAGCAGACATACGGATCGAGGATGGCGACGGTCTGGGGGATGTCCAGGATGCCGGAGAAGGAGAGGGGGACGAAGCGCAGATACCAGGGGACGCCCGCGTTTTTCTGGTAGAGGGCGCCGCCGATCATCGCGAAGTACGGGCTGCCGGCGGCGACGGAGAGTTTTTTGAGGGCCTTGCAGTCGTAGAATGCGTACTGGCCAATGGTTTGGACGCCTGCGGGGATGGCGAGGGAGGCAAGGGACTTGCAGCCGTAGAAGGCGCCGTACTGAATCTCCTGGAGGGAATTCGGCAGGATGACGGACTTGATTTTCGCGCAGTCCATGAAGGCGCAGGCGAGGATGTGCTCGGTGCCGTCGGGGACGGTGACGGTGCCGGCGAGGGCGCCGGGGGCGGCGACGACCTGCTTGCCGTCTTTGGTCATGAGCAGGCCGTTCTTGACCGTGAATGAGCCGTTTCCGGCGGCGACGGCGAAGGTCTTGAGGGTCTGGCAAAAGGCGAAGGCATCGGAAGCGATGTCGCTGACATTGGCCGGGATGGTGACGGCGGCGAGGGCGGCGCAGCTGTCGAAGGCGCTCTGGTCGATTCGCTGGAGGGAATCCGGCAGGATGACAGATTTGAGTTTCGCGCAGCCCGCGAAGGCGCTGTAGCGGATGCGTTTGACGCCGGTGGGGACGGTGGCGGTGCCGGCGAGGGCGCCGGGGGCGGCGATGACATTGTTGCCGTCGTAGGTTATGAGCAGTCCGCCTATAACCACGTATTCCTGATTGCCGGGGGCGACGGTGATTTTCTTAAGCGCCTTGCAGTACGCGAAGGGGTTGTCATCTATGTGGTCGGTGCTTGCCGGGATGGTGATGGAGGCGAGGGAAGTGCAGTCCGCAAATGCGTAGGCGCCGATGGTAGTGAGGGTGTCGGGGAGGGTGATGGACTTGAGTTTCGCGCAGCCCGTGAAGGCGTAGGCGTCGATGGTGTCGAGGCCGTTGGCCAGGGAGACCGTGGCGAGGGCGGGGCAGTCCGCGAAGGCGCTTCCCCCAATGGTCGTGACAGTGGCGGGAATGCGGACGGACTTGAGTTTGAAGCATTCCCGGAAGGCATATTCATTGATGCGGACGACGGGGCGTTTCTCGAGCATCGGCGGGATGGAGACGGAGGTGGCGTTCACCTTGGTGAGGCCTCGGATGACGACGCCCTCGTCCGTGACGCTGTAGAAGACCTCGGGTTCGATGAAGGTGACAGTTGTGTCCAGGATGGACGGGGCGTCTCCCCAGCCGTTGCTGGCGTAGGCGCGGACGACGCACTTGGCGGGGAGGGGGGCCTGCTCGCCGTTGAGGGTCGGCCGCATTCCGTCGAAGGTGATGGACTTGAGGGCGGTGCAGCCGGCGAAGGCGCCGACGCCGAAGGTGGTGACGGTGGCGGGGATGGTGATGGAGGTGAGTTTTTTGCAGTCGGCGAAGGCGCGGTCGGGGATGATTTCGAGGGCGCCGTTTTCGGGGAGGGTGATGGACTTGAGGCCGGAGGCGGTGAAGCATTCCATGGGGATGTAGGTGACGCCGTCGGGGATGGTGATGGTGGCGAGGGCGGTGCAGGCGCGGAAGGTGGCGTATCCGAGGGTGGTGAGGCTATCCGGCAGGTTGACGGTGGCGAGTGCCGTGCAGCCGTCGAAGGCGTTGTTGCCGATTTTGGTGACGCCGTCGGGGATGGTGATGGACTTGAGTTTCACGCAGCCCTGGAAGACGCAGTCGTCGATTTCGATGAGGTTGGCGGGCAGGGTGACGCTGGCGAGGGAGGCGCAGTCGGCGAAGGCCCGGTAGGGGATGGCGCCGAGGTCGTCGGAGATGGCGATGGACTTGAGTTTCGTGCAGCCCTCGAAAGCGGAGTTGCCGATGTGGGAGAGGTGGGTGGGCAGGTTGACCTGAGTCAGGGAGGTGCAGTCTTTGAAGGTCTCTATGGAAATCGCGGTGACGCCTTCGGGTATGGTGATCGATTTGATTTTCACGCATTTGTAGAATGCGGAGGGGCCGATGCTGGTGACGCTGGCGGGGATGGTGATGCTGGTGATGGTGATCTGGCTGGCGAAGGCGCCGGCGGCGAGGCTGGTGACAGGGCGGCCCTCAATGGTGTCCGGAATGACGATGGCGCCGGAGAGAAGCGTACTGGGACAGATCTGCACTTCGGTTCCCGCATTGGTGAATACATATTCGAGGC